>JAYSXN010000066.1:0-6934 GCA_043717405.1 Gammaproteobacteria bacterium | reverse complement strand
TACACAGCGAGTGCGTGATGCCCTCGACGGCGTCGGAGATGCAATGCGCGTAGTCGTACATCGGATAGATCGGCCAGGCATCGCCGGTGTTCTGGTGCGGCACGTGGCGGATACGGTAAATGGCGGGGTCGCGCAGGTTGATGTTGCCGCTGGCCATGTCGATGCGCGCACGCAAGGTGCGGGCGCCATCGGCGAATTCGCCGGCGCGCATGCGCTGGAAGAGGTCGAGGTTTTCAGCAACATTGCGCGCTCGGAAGGGCGAGTCGCGCCCCGGCTCGGTCAGCGTGCCGCGATAAGCCCGAACTTCATCGGCACTCAAGTCGCAGACATAAGCCTTGCCATCCTCGATGAGCTTGACGGCACACAGGTAGAACACCTCGAAATAATCCGAGGCATGGCGCAGCTCGGCCCATTCGAAGCCGAGCCAGCGCACGTCTTCCTGGATGGCCTGGACGTATTCAGGATCCTCGCGGCTGGGATTGGTGTCGTCCAGGCGCAGGTTGCACAATCCACCGAACTCGGCGGCGACGCCAAAGTTCAGGCAGATGCTCTTCGCGTGGCCGATATGCAGGTAGCCGTTGGGCTCCGGGGGAAACCGCGTGCGCACCCGCAATGCCGGATCAGCGGCAGCATCGGCGCGCACGATCTGACGGATGAAGTCCTGTTTTTCGAGCACGGCAGGAGCGCTGGGTTCATTCATGTCGTCCAGTTTACCCGACCGGTACTACAGGGGCGCTCTTGCCGGCCGTTTTGCGGCACACTCACATCATGCAAGCCGACGCCTCCAGCCAGCCATGATTTTCGGTATCAGGGTTTCCTGGAGCGTGTTGCTGGCTGCTTGCCTGCTTGCATGCACCAGCGGCTGGGCACTGGCTGCGCCGTCGGCGGCCACTGACCAATCCCGAAGTTTCGACCTTGCTTTCGCCGTGGCGGACGATGCCCTGCAACTGGATGACATCGTCAGCGGGCGGGTGCGCCTTGGCTTCAGTCCATTGGTCGGCAAGGGCTTGTCGATCGTCGGCGTACCGGGTCGCACGGTCTGGCTGCGCCTTCGTCTCGGTTCGGCGCGTGACGGACGGCTGCAGTCGATCACTCTGCCGCGGCAGCGCATTGATCGGGTGCGGCTGTACCTGGGCGATTCAAGTCCGACAGCTGTAGCGCAAACCGGAATCGCACTCGCGCCGGCCGGTGGGTCGAGCTGGCCAGATTCGCTGACCTTGCCGCTGCCTGCGCCGGAATCGGGGGTCAACACCATCTATCTGGCGGTGCAAGGTCTGGGCCATCTCGACTTGCAGCCGCGACTGCGCAGCGCCGCCGAACGCCAGGCACAAGGGCATTACAGCAGCCTGGGCTACGGTGTGCTTTACGGGACACTGCTTGTGGTCGCGCTGGCTGCGGTATATCGCCGTTGGTCATCGGTGGAACGCACGCTGAGGTTGTCGATCGCGTCTTTCGCGGTGCTTGCCGCGAGCATTCTCGGCAATTACCACCTGCAATTGAGCCTGGGCGGCCACACCCTGGGAAGCGTTCCGGTATTGCCTTCGGCGTTGTGGATCATCGCGTGTGGACCGCTGCTGTGGGCGACGCAGCAGTATGCAGGCTTCGACAAGAATTCACCCGGCATGGCCAGCGCGCTTGACCGGTTGGGCCTTGCATTCGTGCTCGCCGGCGCGGCAGTACTGTTCCTGCCATTGGTCGAGCTCCAGCACGCACAGACCGGTGCCTTGCTGTCATTGGGCGCAACCGCGCTGGTGTGCGCGGTTTCCCTTTTGTTCGATGCACGCCAATGGCGCTGGCTCTCGGTCCTGTTATGGCTTGCCGTTGCCCCCGCGCTCGCAGCGATCGTCCTGTCGCTGTGGCAGTGGTTGCCCAGCTCGATCGCGGTCCGCCGTGGCTTCGAGTTCGTGCTGGCCGCGCAACTGGCCAACTATCTGTTGCTCCCATGGCTACGCCAGGCAATGCAATTTCGGGCGAGGCGACGCCGGCCTGGGCCGCCTGAACTCAGCGCTGCCGAGAAGATTGCCCACGCGCGCGACTGGATGCTCAGCAGCCTGCAGGCGAGCATGGACAGCGATGCCGATGACGAGGACATGGAGTGGATCGCTTATAGACGCCTGATGGGAGGCCTGAAGCCGGTGTTGCCGCAGGTGGCGGCGGCGGTGATCGCGATGAACTATCACAACGAGGACCTCCTGCTGGTCGAGCCCAAGGAGGCACAGCCGCGCTTCCAGATGTTGCTGGCCCAGCGCGGCTCGCTATTGAAGAATCTCAGCCGCTCGCTTGCCCCGCAGCAGATTGGCGTGGATTTCAACGGGCCCGATGGGCCGGTGAGCCAGGTCCTGCTCGCCGTCATTCCGCTGCCCATAGATCGCCCGGGTTGGGGCGCGCTGGTGATCGAACGCCTGCCCCGGGTTGTCTACAGCGACGATGAACTGGATTTGTGCACTGAGTTCGCGGCGCTGGCAACCACCGCCGGAGATGAGGCGGCGTCGGTCAAGCAGCACCGGCGCAACAGTGAAGTCGACGCCGAATCCGGCGTGTACCGGCGTGAAATCATCGAACAGTGGCTGGCGCGTGCCCAGGAGCAGTCCGTGCTCAAGCACAAGCCCTTGTCGATCCTGCGCATTGGCATCGATGACTTCATCACGCTGGCCGGCGAGCAGGTGGTGTCGCCGATACGTTCGCTCGCCGACCTGATCCGCGATGAAATCAACTACGGGGAAACCATCGGTCGGCTGGGCGAGGACGAATTCCTGGTCGTGCTTCCCGGCCGCCAGATAGGGGAGGCCCGTGCGCTGGGCGAGCGCATCTGCGTGCAGGTGCGTAAACGGGCACTGCCGTTCGCCGTCGATGCCAGCTTGCGGGTCAGCCTCGGCGCAGCGCAGCTGCAGCCGGGTGAACGCCACCCGAAGCTGCTGCTCGAACGGGCACAGCGCGCGTTGGCGAAAGCACGGCAATACGGTGGCGACCAGGTGCAGGCCGTGGCGAGCGGCAACACCTGATCCGCAGGTCGTGGTCAGTTGGCCTTGATTGCGCATACGAGCACGAGCTCGCAAGCGCCGGCGCCGCTGTCATCGCGCGACAGTGAACTGCGCCAGTGCCATCCCTGGTCCGACTCGATGCCTATCAGCCAGCCGTCGATGCGCACGATCTGGCCCTGCGCGATCCGCGCCAGCGCCTCCGCAGCCGCGGCATTACCCGGCACCATATGCATGTTTGCGCTGTGGCTGACGATGTCCGAAGGTGCAATCGGCGGGCCGGCGTTGCCCCAGTGGTAGTGATACCAGCGGCTGCCTTGCTCGATGTCGAGCGCGTCACCGACCGCGGGTTGGGCCATCGGCCCCCAGCCCAGGGCAAGGTCCGTTGGAGAGTATCGGGACTCGGTGCCGATGGAATAATTTTCTCTGGACAACACGCGCGCCTGCAGGCTGAAACCAGCCAGCGGCGTGACCAGCGCGTCGCCCAGCCGAAAGGCCGGCATCGCACCGTTTACAGGGCTCTGCCGCGGTTGCGCGGCATCGTCTAAACCGGGCGGCATTGCGCAGGTCACCGGGCCGCCACCAGACAAGGCTTTCGCTTGCAGTGGCGCGCCGTGCTGATGTCCAACGAAGACCAGCAGCAGGATCGACAGTAACAATGCCGACCACAGCCAGCGCGGCATCAGTACTTGTCGCCGGTTGCACGGCCACTGCTACCGGCAATGGCGACGGGCTGGCTCAGGGCAATTCCGCAAGCGCTTTGCTGAAACGTGCCGCATGCGATCGCTCGGCTTTTGCGAGCGATTCAAACCAGTCGGCGATGTCATCAAAACCTTCGTCGCGCGCGGCAAGGGCCATGCGCGGATACATCTGCGAATACTCCTCGGTCTCGGCAGCGATCGCGCTCTTGAGGTTTTCAATTACGGTGCCCATCGGCAGGCCGGTCACCGGGTCGCCGCATCCATGCAAGAATTCCAGGTGGCCATAGGCATGTCCGGTTTCGCCTTCCGCGGTCGAACGGAATATGGCGGCAACCTCGGTGGCTCCTTCTGCCTGCGCCAACTGCGCGAAGTACAGATAGCGACGATTGGCCTTCGCCTCAGCGGCAAAAGCTTCCTTCAGGTGAGCCTCGGTACGGGTGCCTTTGACATTCATCGGCGGGCCTTCAATGGTTTGCGATCGCGCGCTCGTGATGAGGATACGGCGGCGGGAGGCTGGAGCAAATCTTTCGGCAAGTCGGCAAGCAGCTTCGCCAATGTGCCCAGGAATCCGCCGCGCGCCGAGCTGCGCCGCCAGGCCAGTGCAACCCGGCGCGTCGGAGGCTTGCCGGTGAACGAAAGGAGCTTGAGGCTGGGCGAAAGTGGCACTGGCGGCTTCACTGCGAGCAGCGGCAGCAGCGTGATACCGACGCCCGCAGCCACCATTTGTCGCAGCGTCTCAAGGCTAGTGGCGCGAAAGCCGCGACGCTCGCCTGCGCCGGCCAGCGCGCAGACTTCAAGCGCCTGCTCGCGCAGGCAATGGCCGTCTTCGAGCAGCAGCAGGTGCTCGTCGGCGAGCTGGCCCATGTCCAGGCTAGTGCGCTGCGCAAGCGGATGCGCCGACGGTACCGCCAACACGAATGGCTCCTCGAACAGCAGCCTGGCCTCGAGCCATTCCTCGTGCAGCGGCAGAGCCAGCACGGCGGCGTCGATGCGTCCGTCGCGCAGCATCCCGGTGAGGACTTCCGTCTTCTCCTCGACCAAAAGCAATTCGAGGCGGGGAAACCGCTGCCGGATCATCGGGACCACGTGCGGCAGCAAGTACGGGCCGAGCGTCGGGAAAATGCCCAGGCGCAGCGATCCTGCCTCCGGATCGGTGGTGAGCCTGGCGCTTTCACGCAGTTGCTCGACATCAGCCAGGATTCGCCGCGCTCGCTCGACAATGTCGCGGCCCACCGCTGTGAGCATGACCTGCCTGGGTGCGCGCTCGACCAGGCTGACGCCTAGTTCTTCCTCCAGTTTGCGTATCTGTGTAGATAACGTGGGCTGGCTGACGTGACAGGCTTCAGCGGCCCGGCCGAAGTGGCACAGGTCAGCCAGGGTGATGAGGTAGCGCAAGTCTCGCAGGTTCATGCCGATAGACTACATCAATGACAATGATCGTTACAATCTATTTTACATATCGGACCGGGCTCGCCGACAATCGCCGTTCCAATTCCCGTCCTACCATCAGGAGAAATAACCATGTTGTCCGTCGGCGAAAAATTCCCCCAGTTCAAACTCAAGGCGACGGTTTCCAACGACCTGAGCACCGCGTTCGTGGACATAAGCAACCAGACCTACGCCGGCAAATGGCTGTGCGTGTTCTTTTATCCGAAGGATTTTACCTTTGTGTGCCCGACCGAGATTACCGGGTTTGCCCAGGTCAACCAGCAATTCCTTGACCGCGATTGCCAGCTGCTGACCGGCAGCGTGGACTCCGAGTTCGTGCATCACGCCTGGCGCACGCATCACAAGGATCTCAACAGCCTGCCGTTCCCAATGCTGGCCGACGTGAAGCGCGAGCTGACCTCGGCGCTGGGCATCCTCGACAAGGCCGAAGGCGTTGCGCAGCGCGCGACTTTCCTGGTCGACCCGGAAGGCATCATCCGCTTCGTCTATGTCACCGATCTGTCCGTCGGCCGCAACCCGGCAGAAGTACTGCGCGTCCTCGATGCGCTGCAAACCGACGAGTTGTGCCCATGCAACTGGAAGCAGGGCGAAGACACTCTCAAGGCAGCCTGAGTCCGGCCGCCAGCAGCGCGGCCGTGATCATTTCGCGGCCGCGATAATCAAGGTGAATCCATGACCATAGACGATCTCAAAGCAGCCCTGCCTGTCTTTGCCAAGGACCTGCGCCTGAATCTGGAAAGCGTGCTCTCCGAAGCGGGCGCGCCCGGCCTGAGCGATGTCCAGATTGGCGCGGTGGCGTTGGCCTCCGCCATCGCCGCACGGTTTCTGCCAATGACCCGCGCGATGCACGCGTTTGCAGCGGGGAAACTCGACGCAAACCAGATTGCCGGCGCGCAGGCTGCGGCGGCAATGATGGGCATGACCAATGTCTACTACCGGTTCACCCATCTATCCTCCAACAAGGAGTACGACACCTTGCGCGCCGGCTTGCGCATGAACGTGATGGCCAATCCGGGCATCGACAAAGTGTCATTCGAACTCGCCGCGCTGGCGGTTTCGGCGATCAACGGCTGCGGCATGTGCATCGATTCGCACGAGAAAGTGCTGCGCGCCCATGGCGTTACCGCGCAAGGCGTGCAGAGCGCGGTGCGCATCGCCTCGGTGCTGCATGCGGTGGCCGTAACGCTGGAGCAGTCCGATGTCGCGGCATTGGCCCATGCAGCTTGAAGTGGAGCCCGCGCGGGCTGGCCTGAGCGGGCGGTGATCACCGTCGCGCAGGCCCTGCGCGACGCGGCAACGTCGCTACAGTGCGAGAACCCGCAGGCTGACGCGGAACTGCTGCTTGCCGCGGCACTGGATCGACCCCGGACCTGGTTGTATGCGCACGCCGATGAGGCATTGTCGGCGCCGCAAGCGCAGGCGTTTGCCAGCCTGACGATGCGACGCCGACGCGGCGAACCGGTTGCGATGATTCTCGGCCGCCAGGGGTTCTGGTCGCTGGCGCTGCAGGTGAGCGCCGCGACGTTGATACCGCGGCCGGAAACCGAGTTGCTGGTCGAGCTTGCGCTGCGTCTGATTCCCGCCGGACAGGGGGTTGAGGTGTTGGACTTGGGTACCGGGTCCGGCGCCATCGCGCTGGCGCTTGCCGCCGAGCGGCCACTGGCGCGAGTGACGGCGCTGGAGCAGGAGGCGGATGCCTTGGCCATCGCCACGGCCAATGCCCTGCGCTTGGGGCTGGAGCGGGTACGCATGTTGCGCGGAGATTGGTTCAGTGCAATCCCTGGCCTGCGTTACGAGGTAATCGTG
>JAYSXN010000065.1:0-6939 GCA_043717405.1 Gammaproteobacteria bacterium | reverse complement strand
GGGCGCCTGCAGGAAGCCGGGGGCATCGTGTTCAGTGACGGCAGCGCCGCCAACTACGGCCGCAACGGTGATCCGGCGGATCCGCGCTATGAGTTCGTGCGAGAAGCTGACTACTGTTCGGGCGCCGCGATCGCCTTGCCGCGAATGCTATTCGCCAAACTTGGCGGATTCGACACTCATTTCCGGCCTGCCTATTTCGAGGACACCGATCTCGCCCTGCGCGTGCGCCAGCACGGCTTGCGTGTGCGCTACCAGCCAGCGTCCGTCGTGGTGCACCTTGAAGGTGCCACGGCGGGCACCGACGTGCGCCACGGCATCAAGGCCTACCAGGTTGCCAACGAGCAAAAATTCCGTGCCAGATGGACGCCGGAACTGGCTGGCGGCTACCCATCACGGCGTTGCCTGGATGCCGGTGGCAACGCGCTTTCGCGTGCCGCCAATCATCGCGCGGTGCGGCAACTTTTGATCATCGATTCGGCTACGCCAACACCGGATCGTGACTCCGGCTCGGTGCGCATGTTGGAACTGATGCGTTTGCTTTTGCAGGACGGTTGCGCTGTTACTTTCTTCAACCAGACGGCGTTGCACGACGGCCAATACACCCGGACGCTGCAACAGCTGGGCGTCGAAACCTGGGCGCGCCCGTGGTTGACGGACCCTGCTGCATGGCTTCGCAAGCATGGCCCCCGCTTCGATGCGGTGATCGTTTCCCGTCACTACGTATTGTCGCCCTTGTTGCCGCTGTTGCGCCGCTACGCACCCCAGGCCTTCGTCGTGTTCGACACCGTCGACCTGCATTTTCTGCGCGAGCAGCGCGCGGCGGCTGGCGCGGACGCCGGCGCGCTGCGCGCGGCTGCGCGCACGCGCGCCGCGGAGCTCGCGCTGCTGCGCAGCGCCGACGCCACCTGGGTGGTGAGCGGGGAGGAGCGGGACTTGCTGCTTTCACTCGAGCCGCAGGCACGCATCGAGGTGGTTTCCAATATCCACCATGCGCGCTCGCTTTCACCTGGGTTCGACCAGCGCACGGACCTTATTTTCTTCGGCAGCTACCGGCATCCACCCAATGTCGACGCAGCCATCTGGCTCTCTACCGAAATTTTTCCGCTGGTGCGCACGCAGCTCCCTGATCTGCACTTGCACCTGGTGGGCGCGGATGCGCCAGCGCAGGTACTCGGCCTCGCCAACAACGCGGGAGTCGTGGTGCACGGACACGTGCCGGACCTGGACGCGCTTCTGGATCGCGTGCGCGTCAGCGTGGCGCCGCTGCGCTATGGCGCGGGCATCAAGGGCAAGGTCAACCACAGCCTGGCGCGAGGGCTGCCCGTAGTAGCGACGTCTTGCGCAACCGAAGCGATGTTCCTCAGCGATGGCCACGATGTGCTGGTTGCCAACGACGCCGAAGCCATTGCCGCCGCGATCGTGCGCCTGTACACCGATGAAGTCCTGTGGCGACAGCTCAGCGAAGCAGGAATCACCAACACGCAGCGGCACTTTTCCCCCGAGGTCGCCCAGCGCACCTTGCACGACTGGCTCGTGTCATTGCCTACTTTTGCGTCCCCCGCGCACGACGCAGCCGGGCTTGCGCCGACTTGATCCTCGCGTCACCGGGCTGCCAGCGCGCGGCGGCGGCCAAGGCGCGACCGGCTTCTTCATAGTCGCTTGCGGCAAGCCTTTCCTCGGCAAAAGCAAGCCAGCGATCCTCGAGCCGGCGACGTGCCTGGCTGTTGAAGGCCATCCCGGGATTTACAGTCAGGCAGCTCTCCAGGCACACCTGTGCGCGGCGCAACTGGTTGCCGGTCAATGCCGACTCGAAGCATTCGCGGCTGCGTGACTGCAGTTGCGCTTCGAGTCGCGGCAAGTCCGGTGATGACGGCGACATCGCCCGGGCAACGCGCAGTCGGTCCCATGCGCTGGTCCCCGGCGGCGTGATGAAGTCGCCGCGTTCGATGGCCTGCCTCGCCTCGTCGAGTACCTGCTGCAGCGACTGCGTGGAGCCGCCACGCGGCCGCGTCATGCGCTGCTGGACCTGTCGCGATTGCGCAATGCGTTGCGCGGCCAGTGCCACCGCCGCGGCACCGGGGCTCCAGCGGCGTGCTTTGGCCAGGGATGACTCGGCACGCCGAAACTGGAAGTCCGCTGCCTCGTGGGTGGCCCGTTCGGCCATGTGCGTTGCGATGCGGCGCAGTGCTTCCCGCGCCTGCGCAGCCGTAGCGTCGGGCTCGGCGGACAACTGCTGGAAATGCGAGGCCGCCAGTTCCAGTCGCCCTGCGGATTCTTCACGCAATGCCGCGGAAAGCGCCGCTTGCCGCCGGCGTTGTTGCGCTACCACGGCTTCGCCCAGGCGCGCCTGCACGGGCGGCAG
The DNA here is from genome assembly GCA_043717405.1 of Gammaproteobacteria bacterium. Lineage (GTDB taxonomy): Bacteria > Pseudomonadota > Gammaproteobacteria > Xanthomonadales > Xanthomonadaceae > Arenimonas. Next base: position 4,577 of record JAYSXN010000065.1, on the reverse strand, counting down.
GTCCAGATTGCCAGGGTCGGCATCGATCACCTGCGCGATGATCTGTTGCGCATCCTGCACTCGACCGCTGCCCAGCAATGCATCGGCGCGTGCCAAGCGTCGGGACAGCAACTCGCTGCGCGCCTGCTCGATGGCTGGGTTATCGGCGTCCAGTTGCAGGGCGCGGTCATACAACGCAAGCGCGTCTTTCTCAGACGCGCCAGCGGCGTTCGCTCGAGCCAGCAATCCGGCGACCTCCCCGGATCCGCGCTCGAGATCGCGCAGGCGTGCCTGCAGCGGCTGCAACTGCACCTGCGGCGCCGACAACTCCGCGGCAAGCGCAAGGCTGCTGCGCGCCGAGGACAGACGGCGCTGGTCCATCGATTTCCGCGCGCGATTGATGGCCGCATCGCGCACGCGCGTCAGTCCCTGCCGCGCCATCATCTGATCGGGGTCCGCGGCCAGCACGGATTCGAAAAGTTCGCGCGCGCCGCTGCCGTCGGCTGCGCTCAGCCGGCCTTTCGCCAGCGCTGATTGCGCCTGCAGCAAACGATCGTTCATGCGTGGATCCGGCACCAGGTGGTGGCTGATGAAATCCCGGCCCAGGACGAGCGCCAGCAGCAAAGCGGCGACGACGGCTGCAAGCCATCGAAAGCGTTTCCGGCTGGCCAACTCAGCCCAGTCGACGCGCATGCTGCACTCCGGGCACCGCATCCAGACGGCCCAGGAGCTGGCTGAGTTGTTCGAAGTCGCTGACCTTCAAGGTCACGCGGATCTCGGCCAGACCGCGCGATTCATCGGCCTGCGAGGCGATGCCGATGATGTTCACCTCGGCCTGGGCGATCACGTTGGTCAGGTCCTTGAGCAGCCATTTGCGGTCGTAAGCCTGGATTTGCACGCTGACCTCGTAGCGCGAACTCGCCGCGCGCCCCCAATTCACCGGCAACTCGCGCTCGGGCTGCGCAGCAATGAGCCTTTGCAGGCTCGGACAATTGCGCCGGTGTATGCTCACCCCGCGCCCGCGCGTGAGATAACCGGCTATGTCATCGCCCGGCACCGGCGTGCAGCAGCGCGCCAGCTGCGACAGCAGGTTGCCCACGCCTTCCACCGTGAAGCTGCTGCTCCTGTCCGCACTGCGCGGCCGCGGCGCAGGCAGGCTGCGCTCAGGTCGCACCGGTGCCTGCGCATGCAATTGCGCCTGCGCGTAATCATGCAAGGCGCGGCTGACCTGGCTCGGGCCAACATCACCCAGGGCTACCGCCAGCTGCAGTTCCTCCACACTTGCCACGTGGAATTTTTCCAGCGCCGGCGACAAATCGGCATGCAGCAGCGCAACCCGGCGCAATTCCTTGTCGAGCATTTCCTTGCCCGCCTGCAGGTTGCGCGCGCGGTCGAGCTTGTGGAACCAGGACCGCACTTTGTCGCGGGCACGGCCACTGGCCAGGAAACCGTTCGCCCCCAGCAGCCAGTCGCGCCGCGGCTCGCCGGTCTTGCTGGTCATGATCTCGATGCGATCGCCGGTGGACGGGTTGAAATTCAGCGGCACGATGCGCCCGTTTACCTTCGCGCCGCGGCAGCGATGGCCAACTTCGGTGTGCACGTGATAGGCAAAATCAAGCACCGTTCCGCCCTGGGGCAAGTCCACCACTTCGCCCTTCGGTGTCAGCACGTAGACGCGGTCTTCAAGCAGCGCGGTATCGAATCCCGACAGCAGGCTGTTTTCGTCATCGCCCTCGCGCGGCTCCAGCAGTTGCCGCATCCATGCAACCTTGCGCTCGAAGCTGGCCTCTCCCTTGCCGCCTTCCTTGTAACGCCAGTGCGCGGCGACGCCGAGTTCGGCGTGCTCGTGCATGGCGTGCGTGCGAATCTGCACCTCCAGCGTGCGCCCGTCGGGTCCGACGACAGCGGTGTGCAGCGAACGGTAATCGTTGCCCTTCGGCCGGGCAATGTAGTCGTCGAATTCCGAAGGCACCGGCGTCCACAGCTGATGCACCAGGCCGAGCGTGGCGTAACAGTCCGCGACATCGTCGACCAGCACGCGCACGGCGCGGATGTCATACAACTCACCGAAGCCAACGCCCTTGCGTTGCATTTTTTTCCAGATGCTGAAGATATGCTTCGGCCGCCCATCAACTTCGGCGCTGATGCCGGCATCGCGCAGGGCGGCGCGGATGCGGCTCTTCGCTTCCTCGATGAACTTTTCCCGGCCGGTGCGTTTTTCATCCAGCAGGCGCGCAATGCGCTGGTAGGTTTCCGGATGCAGGTAGCGGAAGGCCAAGTCCTCCAGTTCCCACTTCAGTTGCCAGATGCCCAGACGATTGGCGAGAGGGGCGTGGATGTCCGCCGTCAGCTGGGCAAGCCCCTGCTGCTCGGCACTGCCCAGCGTACTGGCGGCGCGCAGCCGGACCAGTTGCTCGGCAAGCAGGATCAACACCACGCGCAGGTCGCGGATGATCGCCAGCAGCAGTCGGCGCAAGCCCTCGGCATTGCCGCGGCCTTCGTGCTGTGCGTGCAGGCTCCAGACTTGCTCGGCAGCCTGCAAGCCCTCGAGTAGCGGACGCAGGCCAGGTGACAGCTCGAACAACCCGGACAGCAGCGGCGCACGCAGTGCCGGACACAAATGCAGGATGCAGGCTACCTGGACTTCCGGATCCACGCGCAGCTGCGCGAGCGATTGCAATGCCGGAATCACCAGCGTCGACTCGTCGGCCTCCGCCACATCGCGTATCGCCCGCTGCACGGACTCAAGCTGCGCCGGTGGCCAAGCCAAAGCAAGGCCCGACTCGGCCATCCATTCGGCCAGACACTTTTGCGGCATCACGGGAACAGGCGCCGCCATGGCTTGGGACCGGAGCGAAAACAGGCCCCTACACTAGCCGCTCGGGCGTACCGAAAACGAATTCGGCAGCGCGTTGCCAGCAACGGTTCACTCACGGCCGGTCAGCGTGGCCAGCTGCCGCGCCAATCGCTTGTGTGAAACCGGGCGCCGAGTGCCCAGCTCCTGCGCATAGGTCTGGACGCGCAACTCCTCCAGGTCGCGCCGGAACTCGCGCCATCCATCCCGGTCGCCCGTTGCCGGTGACCGTTGCACCGCGGCGAGCGCCTCAACGTACGGCCTGAGCTCGAGCATGCGTGACTGGTCCTTGACCGGATCGGCAATCGCACGCTCGGCGCGTAATTGCAGTGCCTTCAGGAAGCGCGGCAATTCCTGCAGGAAATCGGCCGGCGTTTCGCGCAGGAAGCCGGCATGCACAAGGCTGTGCAGGTGTGCCTGGATGTCGTCCAGGTTGCCACTGGCCCAGCCAAGCAATCCCCCGTCCAGCCTGGGTTTGATCTGGGCATAGGCGGCAAGGATGGTCTCGGCCAGGCGCAGCCGTTGCATGGCCTCATCGAACAACTGGCGGCCGGCCTGGCCGATGCGCGCTTCGAACGCCGCCTTGTCGCGCAGTTCCGCCAGCCCGTCGGCGAGCAACGCATTGGTCGCAGCATCGACGATATCCGCGCGAAGCCGTTCGGAAGATTCGATGGCGGCGTAGAGCAATCCGAGCTTGGGCGAGATCGGCAATTGCTTGCGCGCCTGTTTGGCCTTGTCGGCCAAGGCAAGCAACGCAAGCCTGCGCACGCCGTGCTCGTGCGCGCTGCGCGCCTGCGCGGCGTCTGCGAAAACATCCAGCGAAACCGTCGCGTCGCGGTCCACCAGCGCGGGATAGGCGGGCACGCCTGCGGCACCGGCAATCTGCACCGGAACCGGCTGATCGGGGAAAGTCGTCAGTCCGTCACGAGCCAGGCGTTCACCGGCGCTTTCAGCAAAAGCGCGCTCGGCGTCGCTGCCGAAGCGTTGCCGCAGCGCGGCAAGGTCACGGGACTGCGCAAGGATCTTTCCGTCGCGGTCACCGAGCCTGAGGTTCATGCGCAAATGCATGGGCAACGCCATTTCGTCGAAATCGACTCCCTGTACCGGGGCGCCCGTCGTGCGGCTCAGGAACCGGGCCAGCGATCCGGCCAGGGAATCGGCCTCCGGTGTGGGCTGCGCCTGCGCGAAGGCGCGCGCAAAATCCGGGGCAGGCACATAATTGCGGCGCAACGCCTTGGGCAGGGATCGAATCAACTCCGCGGCTTTCTCCCCGACCAGGCCAGGCACCAGCCAGCTCAGGCGTGGCGCATCAAATGCGTTGAGCAAATGCAGGGGCACATCCAGGGTGACACCATCCTCATCGGAACCCGGCTCGAAGCGGTAATGCAGTGCAAGACGCGCATCGCCCAAGGCAAAATACTTGGGGAAGCGATCAGCTTCACTGCCCTCGCCCGGCATCAGGTCGGCGAGCGACCATTCCAGTAATTTTTTCTTATCGGGCGCAAGCCGCTGGAACCAGCTGTCGAGGCCCTGCGCGGAATTCACCTCTGGTGGCAACCGGTCCAGATACCAACGTACCTGCCAGTCCTCGTCGGCAACCAATCCGGCACGACGCAGTTTGGCTTCTTCCTCGGCCGCCTGCCGCAGGGTGGCAATGTTGCGTGCGACAAAAACCGCGCGGGTGTTGATCTCTCCCGTAACCAGCCCCTGCCGCGCGAAGATCTCGCGCGATTCCTGCGGATAC
>JAYSXN010000064.1:0-2324 GCA_043717405.1 Gammaproteobacteria bacterium | reverse complement strand
CGGATAGCGTTCGACGAATCGCTGGAAGCCTCGGATCGACTGTCGCCCGGTTTCAAGGTCGCGCGGATAGTGGAAGCCCAGGTGCAGCCGGTTCTGGTTGTTCCATGAAGCGCCGGTGAGTATCTGTTCGGCCGCCTCGTAGACCACGACGGAGAATCCCGCTTCGGCCGCTGCAATCGCCACTTCGGCGCCGAAGATTCCGCAGCCGATTACGGCAACGCTGCCCCGCTCAGACATAGGAACCACCGTTGATGCGCACGCAGGACCCGTTGGCGTGTGCCCAATGTGGTTGCGTCAGGTCATGCACGATTGCTGCGAGTTCGCCAGGCTCGATCAGACGCCCCAGCGGAGTTGCCCGGCAATGGAACTCACGTCGCTCCGCGCTCATGCTCTCGAACATGCCGCTGCCGGCAACCAGGCCCGGCGCGATCGCCACGAATCGCGTGCGCGGCGCAAGTTGCACTGCCATGGATTTGACGAATGAAACCAGCGCGCCCTTGGCTGCCGCATAGACCGGATCGAAACTGCCGCGCTCGCCCGAGATGGACGAGAACATGACCACCCGCGAGTTGTCATTGAGGAAGGGCAACAAGGCCGACAGCAGCTTCACAGGGCCGCTGAAGTTGACCGACATGATCGAGTCCACTTCGGCAAAACTGTAGTCGGCGAGTTTCTTGCCGGCAATCGATCCGGCGACGAACACGACTACGTCGAAGCTCGCATTGTCTTGTTTCAGGTAGGTCGCGAAGTTGCCGATTGCCGGCTCATCGGTCACGTCCAGCTGAACCCAGGACAAACCTTCGATGTCCTCGGCTGCCTTGCTGTGAAAACGAGTGGCCGTCACCGCGGCGCCCTTGCTGGCGAATTCTTGCGCCACGGCCAGGCCGATGCGCGAACTGGCACCGACCACCAATACGCGTTCCTGGGGCTTGCCGGCAGCTTCGGCCATGATTTGCACCGTGTTCTGTGAGGGAGGATGGCAATGGCGGACCGCCACACCGGGCACCGGTCCAGCGCCGATTATAGCAACCGGCTCCGCGCACCTGCCCCTGAAGGCAGTGGCGTGACCGCGTCGACCAGGCCCAGACGGCAGCGCTCGTAATTCCAGTCGCTGATGATGGCAAGGCTGCGTTGTCCCATCTCGGCACGGCGCAACGGGTCTGACAGGATGTCTTCGACGGCTGCGGCAAGTGACACCGGATCGCCGGCCTTCATCAGTCTGCCGTTGATTCCGTCGTGCACCAGGTCGGGCACGGAACCGATGTCCCCGGAGGCTATCACTGGCAAACCCGCACACATGATTTCGTTGATGATGAAACCCCATGGTTCGTCTGCGGAAGGCAGTACGAAAACATCGGCGGTGGCGTAGATGCGCGGCAGCTGGGTCTGGTTGATGAAGCCCGGGAAGACCACGTTTGGCAGCGCCAGCTCCGCTGCCAGCGCGCGCAATTCACCATCCATGTCGCCCGCTCCCACCATCAGCACGGCCACATCGATGCCCCGTTTGCGCAGCAGGTCGGCGGCTTTGAGCACGCATTCCGGATGCTTGCGAGGCATGAACTTGGACACGAACATCAGCACCGGCAGGTTGGCCGGCAAACCCAGTTCCTGCCTGAGCGTTGCGCGTTCATCGGGCTGCAGCCGCGACGCGGCCATGAAGCGCTCGTTGTCGACAGTGTAGGGCACGAGGTGGATGCGCCCAGGCGCAATGCCGAGGTACCGGTAGTAATCGTGATTGGCGCTGCCCACGGCGAGGAATCGATCGACATAGCGGTAGATGCGTGCGAGCACGCTGTCACGCAGCCATTGTTTCCAGCGCGCGCGCGTCAGCAGCAGGTGGGTTTCGCTGCGCATGAATACAGGCAGCCCTTTCGACTTTGCGGCGATGAATGCCAGGACATAAGCGGCGTAGGCATAACCGTGCAGCCAGACGGCGTCGTACTTGCCGCTGCGTATCTCCGTCCACAGCTCAGGCACCACCAGCGACCAGAAGCCATTGATCGATCGCGTACGCGCGCGTTTGCCCAGGAAGACATGGCCGTACCCGCCAAGCAGGTCGAGGTCCCATTTCACCGACTGCTTGAAGCCTGGGTCCTGCGCGCCGCGCAGGCTGTAATCAGTGCAGTACAGCGCGGTTATGTCGAGCGACGGATCGCGATTGGCGTAGGCGTACAGCGGCGCCGAATACTGGACGGGGTGCGAATTGACCACCGCGATCCGTGTTGCCTTCATGCACTGACGGACAACAGCTGGTCGAAGTAGGCGATGGTCTTCTTCAGGCCGGCATCCAGTTGCACGGTCGGTTCCCAGCCCAGCTTCTCTTT
>JAYSXN010000063.1:0-2326 GCA_043717405.1 Gammaproteobacteria bacterium | reverse complement strand
TCGGCAAGCTGTTCACGGTCACCACCTTCGGCGAAAGTCACGGGCCGGCCATCGGCTGTGTCATCGACGGCTGTCCGCCCGGCCTGGCTATATCTGCTGAAGAGTTCGTGCCCGAACTGGCGCGTCGCGCCACCGGCAAGTCGCGGCATACCTCGCAGCGGCATGAAGCTGACGTCGTCGAGATACTGTCCGGCGTCTACCAGGACATCACCACGGGTACGCCGATCGCGCTGCTCATCCGCAACACCGATGCGCGCAGCAAGGACTACAGCGCGATCGCGCAGCAGTTCCGTCCGGGCCACGCCGACTACACCTACTGGCACAAGTATGGACATCGTGATCCGCGTGGTGGTGGCCGCAGTTCCGCGCGCGAAACCACCATGCGCGTCGCTGCCGGGGTCATAGCCCGGAAGTGGCTGGCCGAACATTTCGACATTCGCATCCGTAGCCACGTTGCGCAGATCGCCAGTCTTGTGCCGCATGACTTCAGCTGGGACGCGGTTGCGCAAAATGCGTTCTCATGGCCCGATGCCGCGCAGGTGCCGGAACTTGAGGCGTTCATGGATGCCTTGCGCAAGTCTGGCGATTCGGTCGGTGCGCGCGTCCACGTCGCGGCCGATGGCGTGCCGCCGGGCTGGGGCGAACCGGTCTACGGCAAGCTCGATGCCGAACTTGCGGCGGCGATGATGAGCATCAATGCGGTCAAGGGCGTGGAAATCGGCGCGGGGTTTGCAGCCGTGACGCAAGCAGGCAGCGTGCACCGTGACCAGATCAGCCGCGACGGTTTCATGAGCAATCATGCCGGCGGTATTCTTGGCGGCATTTCCAGCGGTCAGCCGGTAACCTGCGATATCGCATTCAAGCCCACCTCGAGCCTGCGCCTGCCGGCGCGCAGCATCGATGCGCAGGGCAACGAGGTCGAGGTGGTTACGACCGGCCGCCACGACCCCTGTGTAGGCTTGCGCGCCACGCCGATCTGCGAGGCAATGATGGCACTGGTGCTGATGGACCAGGCCTTGCGCCATCGCGCGCAGTGCGCCGACGTAGGCGTGGTGCAACCAAGAATCCCGACCCCTCGCGAGGCATGATGAGCAATCCGGTAACCGTTGCGGTCGTAGGCGCCACCGGTGCGGTGGGCGAGGTGATGCTGTCCATCCTCCACGAGCGCGGCTTCCCGATCAAGCAATTGATCCCGCTCGCCAGCGCACGTTCTGCGGGCCGGCATGTGGTCTTTGGCGAGCAACACCTGCTGGTGCAAGACCTCGCGAGCTTCGACCCGACGGGCGTGGACATTGCGCTGTTTTCCGCGGGCGGCGATATCTCGCGGGAGTACGCGCCGAAGTTTGCGAAAGCCGGTGCCGTGGTCATCGACAACAGCTCCGCGTTCCGCTACGACGCCGACGTGCCGCTGGTGGTGTCTGAAGTAAATCCGGAGGCGATGCGCAAGATCTCGCGCGGAATCGTCGCCAACCCGAATTGCTCGACCATGCAGATGGTCGTGGCGCTGGCACCGATCCACCGCGAGGTGGGCATCGAGCGCATCAACGTGGCGACCTACCAGTCGGTGTCTGGAGGTGGACGTTCGGCAATGGACGAGCTTGGCCGGCAGACTGCCGCGCTGCTCAATGCGCAGGAGGCCGATCCGCAGCGCTTCCCGGTGCAGATTGCCTTCAACCTGATCCCGCACATCGACGACTTCCAGGAAAACGGCTACACCAAGGAAGAAATGAAACTGGTCTGGGAGACCCGAAAGATACTGGGTGACGACTCGATCCAGGTGAACCCGACGGCAGTGCGAGTGCCGGTCTTCTTCGGGCATTCGGAAGCCTTGCACATCGAAACGCGGCGCAAGATCACCGCCGCGCAGGCACGCGCGCTGCTCGAAGCGGCGCCCGGTGTCGTGGTTGTAGACGAGCATGGACCAGGCGGCTACCCGACGCCGGTAACCCATGCATCGGGCCGGGATGCGGTGTTTGTCGGGCGCATTCGCGAGGATATATCGCACCCGATGGGCTTGGACATGTGGGTGGTTTCCGACAATATCCGCAAGGGGGCCGCGCTCAATGCCGTGCAGTTGGCGGAGCTGTGGTTGAAAAATCCCGCGTAAACAGTTATTCAACGAGGACAGATTCGCTAGCGCCGGCCACCGTCGGATCCGCGCAACCGATCGGGAGACCCACCCAGTGAACACCCGCCGCCTGCCGCTTGCCCTGGCCATTGTCATTGGCCTTAGCCCGCCATCCCTGTTGGCCATGGGCCTCGGCCAGCTGGAAGTGAAGTCCGGGCTGAACCAGCCACTGGTCGCGGAAATCCCGATCATCTCCGC
>JAYSXN010000062.1:0-6954 GCA_043717405.1 Gammaproteobacteria bacterium | reverse complement strand
TGGTGTGGTCGGACAAGCGGTAGGTGACGAACTCGATGCAGCTGCCGCCGTGGCCGTTGCGCGCGCGCTTGAGCGCATGGTCCATGGCCGCGCGCACCGCGATGATGTCGTTGCCGTCGACCTGCACCGATTCCAGCCCGCCGGCGATGCCCTTCTGCGCGAGCGTCTGCGCGCCGGTCTGCGCCTTGCGCGGTACCGAGATCGCCCAGCCGTTGTTGATGATGCATTGCACGAACGGCAGGGTGAACGCGCCCGCCGAGTTGATCGCAGCGTAGGTGTCGGTCTTCGAGGAACCACCATCGCCGACGCAGGCCACCGCCACGCGCGGCTCGTTACGCAGCTTGAAGGCGAGCGCCGCTCCGGCCGCGTGCAGGCACTGGGTTCCGATAGGCACGCACCAGGAATAATCATGCGGCGGACCGGAGAAATCGTTGCCGCGCTCGTCGCCACCCCAGTACATCAGCACGTCGCGTGGCTTAACTCCGCGCATGAACTGGGCGCCGTACTCGCGGTAGCTCGGCGCGAACACGTCGTCGTACTGCATCGCGCTGCCGATACCGATGTGCGTGGCTTCGTGGCCGAGGCAGGAGGCATAGGTGCCGAGCTTGCCGGTGCGCTGCAGCGCCACGGCCTTGGTGTCGAAAGCGCGCACCAGTAGCATGTGCTTGAACAGGTCGACCAGGTTCGCGCGGTTCGTGGCGAACTCGGGCAGGTCATCGCGTACCAGTGTTCCGTCGGGGCCGAGGAACTGCAGGTATTCGATTTCAAAGGTGGCAACGGTTGGCATGGAGCCCTCCCAGGCTGAGGGTGCCTAGTGTAACGTGGCGGTGTGAATCCTGATCAGCCCGGCGCTGCCGATTCCCCTTTTTTCGACAGGACATCCATGTCGCAACCCCCGAACCAGCGCCCCATCGAGCATGGTGTCATCACCGACCTCGGCGAGCGGCTCAGTTACTCCGGTTATCTGCAACTCGACACCCTGTTGGCTGCGCAGCAGCCCCTGTCCGATCCGCGGCATCACGACGAACTCCTGTTCATCATCCAGCACCAGGTCGCGGAGCTGTGGATGAAACTGGTCATCCATGAATTGCGCAGCGCCATTGCGCACCTGCAGGCGGACCACCTGGCGCCAACGCAGAAAATCCTTGCGCGGGTCAAGCAGGTTCAGCGGCAACTGTTCGAGCAATGGGGCGTGCTGGAAACCCTTACGCCCAATGAGTACCTGGAGTTCCGACACATCCTCGGGCCCGCTTCCGGATTCCAGTCGCTGCAATACCGCCTGATTGAATTCCTGCTGGGCAACAAGAACGCCGCGATGGTCGCGGTGTTCGAGCATGACCCCGCCGCGCAGGCTGAACTGCAGCGCGCGCTGGAGGCGCCCAGCCTGTATGACGAATTCCTGCGCTACCTCAGCCGGCATGGTTACGCGGTGCCTGCGGATCGGGTGGAGCGTGACTGGACGCTTGCCCATGCGCGTGACGAGCGGCTGATCCCCATCTTCCAGCAGATCTACGAGGACGCCCAGGCCAACTGGGACGCCTACGCGTTGTGCGAGCAACTGCTCGATATCGAGCAAAGCTTCCAGTTGTGGCGCTTCCGGCACATGAAGACGGTCGAGCGCATCATCGGTTTCAAGCGCGGCACCGGCGGCAGTTCCGGCGTTGGTTTCCTGAAGCAGGCGCTGGAGCTGACCTTCTTCCCCGAGTTGCTGGATGTGCGCACCGTGCTCGGCTCCGGCCCATGATGCTGCGCTGCGTCAAGCGCTGCGGTTGACGGAATCCCGGCAACGCGTTAAATGTCCAACGATTACCGTCGTATCTCCAGGAGAGCTTGATGAGCAGTACCACCATTGATGCGCCAGCCGCGCCCGCGCCGAAATTCGCGGAGGCGTTAGGCCATCCACGGCCGTTGTGGATGCTGTTCATGACCGAGTTCTGGGAGCGCTTTGCCTTCTACGGCATGCGCTGGGCGCTGACGCTGTATATCGTCGCGCAGTTCTTCGGCGGCGATCCGTCCGGCCAAGGTTACGCCAGCCGCACGTATGGCGCTTTCCTGGCGCTGGTCTACGCCACCGCGATCTTCGGCGGCTATATCGCTGACCGCATCATTGGCTACCAACGATCCATCCTGCTCGGCGCGGCCGTTTCGGCGTTGGGTTTCTTCCTGATAATGATGCCCAGCCAGCCGCTGTTCCTGCTGGGGCTGTCCACCATCATCGTCGGCAACGGCTTGTTCAAGCCGAACATTTCAACCATGGTCGGCGAGCTGTACAGCGCGACCGATGATCGCCGTGATCGCGGCTTCACCATTTTCTACATGGGCATCAATGCCGGCGCGCTGGTGTCACCGCTGATCACCGGCTGGCTCGCCAGCGTGATCACCGACACGCCCATGGTGCAGAACTACAAGGTTGTGTTTGCAACCACCGGCATCGGCATGCTGATCAGCCTGGTGTGGTTCTGGTTCGGTCGCCGCCAGCTTGGCGCGGTCGGGCGTCCGCCGGCGGACCGGGACGGCACCAAATCGCTGATCGGTGTGGTCATCGGCACGGCGCTCGCCATTCCGGTGGTGTACTTCCTGATGGCCGGCGGCTTTGCCGAACTGATCGCCAAGATCCTGATGGGCACCGGCATGTTGCAGGCCAAGATGGCGGCCGCCGGCGGCGTTGACTATGAGCAGACGCTGCCGGCGGCGACCGTGCTGGCCTGGCTGCTGGGTACGCTGTTTATCGCGCTGTCGGTGCTGCTGCTCGTGCTGGGCGTGCGCGGCGGCAAGATCTCGCGCGACAAGGTCATCGCGATGCTGCTGCTGTTCCTGTTCAACGTGCTGTTCTGGATGTTCTTCGAACAGGCCGGCAGCTCGTTCAACTTCCTGGCGGAAAACATCGTCGATCGCAAGATGTTCGGCGGCTGGGTGTTCCCGACCGGTTGGTTCCAGTCGGTGAATCCCCTGGCCATCGTGCTGATGGCCCCGATCGTCACGGTCATCTGGGGCGCGCTGAGCAAGCGTCGGGCTGAACCTTCCATCCCGCGCAAGTTCGCCTTCGGCATGTTCGGCAACGCGCTGGCCTTCCTGCTGCTGATGTACACGCTGACCAGCCTGGTCAAGGCCGATGGCCAGATTCCGTTCTGGCCGCTGGTGGTGGTGTACGTGCTGCAGACGGCCGGCGAGCTGTGCCTGTCGCCAATCGGCCTGTCCATGGTCACCAAGCTTGCACCGGATCGCTTCGTTGGCCTGGCCATGGGCGGCTGGTTCCTTAGCATCGCCAATGGCAACAACCTGTCCGGCCTGCTGGCTGGGCGTATCAGTGGCGAGACCGGAATCACGGTGCCGTCCGCTTTGGCTGGCTTCACCTTCAGCTTCTACCTGTTGCTCGGCGCTGGCGTGGTCCTGTTCCTGATCGCGCCGCTGATCAACAAGCTGATGCACGGGGTCAAGTAAGGCTTTTGCCTGCACCGGGACCACGGTTCCGGTGCTGGCCATGCATTGGCTTACCCACACGCGCCCAGCGGCGTCGGGCGTGCGTGATACTTCCGCGCCCAGCCATGCCATCAGCAAGCGCCTCCAGCCGCCGCGCCGGACGGCTATATAATCGCGCATCGATCGCAGGCAACAGGCAGGAGTCTTCCATGAGCGCGCAACCTAACCTCGGCATGCAGCCGACCACCTTCGAAAACCCCATGGGCATCGACGGTTTCGAGTTCGTGGAATTTGCCGCGCCCGACGCTTCGATCCTGCACGCGCTGTTCAAGCGCATGGGCTTCAGCGCGGTGATGCGCCACAAGCAGCGAGCCATCACGGTTTATCGCCAGGGCGGCGTCAACCTGCTGGTCAATGAAGACCCGGACAGTTTTGCCGCCGAGTTTGCGCGCGCCCATGGCCCGAGCGCGTGCGGCTTTGCGATGCGCTTCAACCGTCCGGCCGAAGAGGTCTACCAGGCGGTGCTCGGCAACGGCGGCGAGCCCATCACCGACAAACCTGAGAGCCGCGCGGTAAAGGCGCCCGTGGTCAAGGGCATCGGCGATTGCATGTTGTATCTCGTCGATCGCTATGGCGCCGCCGGCAGTATTTTCGACGACGATTACGCGCCGATCCCCGGCGCCGGCCAGCATCCGCTTGGCTTCGGCCTGACCTTCATCGACCACCTCACGCACAATCTTTATTTCGGCAACATGCAGAAGTGGTCGGACTATTACGAGCGCCTGTTCAACTTCCGCGAGATCCGCTATTTCGACATCAAGGGCGTAAAGACCGGGCTGGTGTCCAAGGCGATGACCGCGCCCGACGGCGTGGTGCGGATCCCGCTGAACGAGTCCAATGACCCGGCCAGCCAGATCAATGAATACCTCAACGCCTACCAGGGCGAGGGCATCCAGCACATCGCCTGTTTCACCGATGACATCTATGCCACGGTGGAAGCGATGCGTGAGTCGGGCGTGGAGTTCCTTGACACGCCGGAAAGTTACTTCGAGGCCATCGACGTGCGTGTGCCCGATCATGGCGAGGACGTGCCACGACTGAAGCGCAATCGCATCCTGATCGATGCCGACCTCGAGACCAAGAAGCGCAAGCTGCTGCAGATTTTCACCCAGAACGCGATTGGCCCGATTTTCTTCGAGATCATCCAGCGCAAGGGCAATGAAGGTTTTGGCGAGGGCAACTTCCAGGCCTTGTTCGAGAGCATCGAGCGCGACCAGATGCGCCGCGGCGTGCTGTAGCCGATGACCGGTTACCAATCGGGCTTCGGCAACGAATTTGCCACCGAGGCGCTGGCCGGCGCGTTGCCAATCGGGCGCAACTCGCCACAGAAGGTAGCGTTTGGCCTGTATGCCGAACAATTTACCGGCAGCGCATTTACAGCGCCGCGGCATCTGAACCGGCGCAGCTGGCTGTATCGCATTCGCCCCGCTGCCATGCATGGTCAGTTCGAGGCATTGGCAGGCTCCGCACTGCACAACCGCTTCGATGAGCAGCCGGCGTCGCCGAACCAGCTGCGCTGGAATCCGCCACCGCTGCCGGGCATGCCCACTGATTTCGTCGACGGGTTGTTCGCCATTGCGGGCAACGGTGGCCCGGCGGCGCAAACCGGCGTCGGCTTGCACTGGTATGTGGCCAACGAGTCGATGTGCGGCCGGTTTTTCTACAACGCCGACGCGCAAATGGTGGTCATTCCGCAGGAAGGCCGCCTGCGCATCGCCACCGAGCAGGGCATCATCAACGTGGAGCCGCAGGAAATCGCGGTGCTTCCGCGCGGGCTGCGCTTTCGTGTCGATCTCCCCGATGGCCCCGCGCGCGGCTACGTGTGTGAAAACTTCGGCGCGGATTTGCGCCTGCCGGAACTTGGCCCGATCGGGTCGAACGGCCTGGCCAACGCACGCGATTTCCTGACCCCCTGCGCTGCCTACGAGGACGTGACTGGCGACTTTGAACTGGTCGCAAAATTCCACGGCCGGCTATGGCGCGCAGCCATCGACCATTCTCCGCTCGACGTGGTCGCGTGGCACGGCAATTACGCACCGTACAAATACGACCTGCGCCGATTCAATGCCATCGGCTCGATCAGTTACGACCATCCAGATCCGTCCATCTTCACCGTGTTGACCTCGCCAAGCGACACGCCTGGCACCGCCAACGTCGACTTCGCGATTTTCCCGCCACGCTGGCTGGTGGCGCAGGATACGTTCCGGCCGCCGTGGTTCCACCGCAACATTGCCAGCGAATTCATGGGCCTGGTCCATGGCGTCTACGATGCCAAGGCCGAGGGTTTCCTGCCTGGCGGTGCGTCCCTGCACAATTCCATGAGCGGCCACGGCCCGGATGCAGCGACATTCGAGAAAGCGTCCAATGCGGACCTGTCGCGACCCGACGTCATCGCAGGCACGCTGGCTTTCATGTTCGAAACACGCATCGTGATCAGCCCGACTAGACAGGCGCTGGAACTGCCAACGCTGCAGCACGATTATCTTGAGTGCTGGCGCGGCTTGCGCCGCAACTTCAATCCACAGGCAACGCGATGAAACTGGGTTCACTGAAAGAAGGCGGCCGTGACGGCACGCTCATCGTGGTCTCGCGCGACTTGTCCCGGGCAGTGAAAGCCACCGGGATCGCCGACACGCTGCAGCACGCGCTCGAGGAATGGCAGGTGAGCGCGCCGCGCCTCAATGCCGTTTACGAAGTGCTCAACCTCAGTCCTGCGGAAACCATCAACGGTGAGCCGGTGTTCGCGCTGGACACCTTTGCGCTTGCAGCGCCCTTGCCGCGCGCCTTCGAATTCGTGGATGGCAGCGCCTACCTGCCGCACGTGGCGCGGGTGCGCAAGGCGCGCGGTGCGGAAGTGCCCGAGAGCTTCTACAGTGATCCGCTGATGTACCAGGGCGTAAGCGCCGGTTTCCTCGGCCCGCGTGATCCGGTGCTGGTCACTGACGAGGCGCAAGGCATCGACCTGGAAGCAGAGGTGGTCATCGTCACCGACGACGTGCCCATGGCAGTGTCAGCCGCGCAGGCCGCCGGGCACATCCAGCTGATCGGATTGATCAATGACGTGTCGCTGCGCAACTTGATTCCGGGCGAGCTTGCCAAGGGTTTTGGGTTCCTGCAATCCAAGCCGCGCTCCGCGCTAAGCCCCGTGCTGGTCACTCCCGATGAACTCGGCGAGGCCTGGCGCGACAACAAGGTGCACTTGCCGCTGCTCACCCACATCAGCGGCAAATGGTTTGGCGCGCCGCTGGCAGGTGTGGACATGCAATTCGACTTCGCGCAACTCATCGCGCATGCCGCAAAAACCCGTCCCTTGTCGGCGGGTACGATCGTCGGCTCGGGCACGGTGGCTAACGAGGACACCTCGCTTGGCGCCTCGTGTTTTGCCGAACTGCGCACCGTGGAGACGCTGCGCGATGGCAAGCCGAGCACGCCGTTCATGAAATTCGGAGACACCGTGCGCATCGAGATGCTGGA
>JAYSXN010000061.1:0-2345 GCA_043717405.1 Gammaproteobacteria bacterium | reverse complement strand
TACGCGGCCTTCGCCTCGGCGACGTTGCCGGCGCCTTCGGTGAGTCGGCCCAGCGCCGTCCAGGCGTTCTCCGACAGCGGATCGGCGACCACCGCCTTGCGCACGGCGTCGAGCCCCTGTTCGCGGCGGCCGAGCGTAAACAGCACCGGCGCGCCGACCACCAGCGTCGCCCCGCGGTTGGGATCGAGGGCCATCGCGCGCGCCAAGTCGGCCTGCGCGCCCCGCCAGTCCCAGCGCATGCGGTAACGCGTGCCGCCGCGCGCCACGTAGCCGTCGGGCAGGTCGGGGGCAAGCGCGATCGCCTTGTCACCGGAGGCCAGCGCCGCGGTGATCGTCGCCTCGCGCTGGGCCGGATCGTCGGCGAAGTCGGCCATGCTCGCCTGCTGCGTTGCCAGTTGCGCGTACGCGTTGGCGTAGCCCGGGTCGAGCGCGATGGCACGTTGGAACGCGGCCAGCCCGGCCTCGAGGGCGCTGCGGCCTCCGACGCGCACGGCATCGCTGCCGATCAGGTACTGCTCGTACGCTGCCGGGTTTCGGGTGCGCTGCGTGTTGTCCGGGTGCTTGCCCGGCAGCAGCTGCAGCTTCAGCGCCGTCACCACCTCGTGCGAGATCTCGTCCTGCACCTTGAACACGTCGGTCAGGTCGCGGTCGTAGGTGTTTGACCACAGGTGCGAGCTGTCGGACGCGCGGATCAACTGCGCGGTGATGCGCAGTGTATTGCCGGACTTGCGCACGCTGCCCTCGAGCACGTGCCCGACCTTGAGGATGCGCGCGATGTCGGCGACGCCCACCTCCTTGCCCTTGAAGGAGAACGAGGACGTGCGTGCAATGACACGCAGCTGCGGGATCTGCGCCAGCTGGTTGAGCAGTTCCTCGGCGAGGCCGTCGGAAAAATATTCCTGGTCGCGGCCCTGGCTCATGTCCACGAAGGGCAGCACGGCGATGGAATTATCGGCCGCGGTGGAGTCCGGCGCGGCATCGGCCGATGCCGTCTTCGCCTGTATCTTTGCCGGCGCCAGCACGAATTTGTCGACGGCGAAATAAGCCAGCGCGAGCGCCAGCACGACAACGATCATGTGCTCCATGCGCCGCCCGGTCTGCGGCGCGATCGATTGCCCGGCCGCGACGCCGTCATCGCGCTTGAGGCCTTGTGGAGTCAGTTCGTAGACCCAGGCAAACACCAGCGCTGGCAGAAAGCCGAGGGCGAGCACGATCACCAGTGCACGCAACGCCCATGCAGGCACGTTGAAGGCCGGAAACAGAGTGCTCGCTACCTGCACCAGCAACCACGCGCCGACCAGGTACAGCCCGGCCATGCGGATTACGTTGCGACGCTTCAGTTCCAACACGAACGATCGTGCAGCCATGCAGCCCCTAAGGCGCTGAGCCCACCCGGCGCGCCAGCGCACAGACTAAGCCAGAACGCTGCACATTGCTGCTGGCCGGAGCCTAGTCCGGTTTACGTGAGCGCGGCGGCATGCCGACACTCATGCCGCCAAGCTGCCTGGATGTCCGGCGCTCCTCGTCGATGTAGTCAGCCACCGACGGGCCGGTTGCGTATCGCTGCTCGCGGGGTTTTAGCGTAATTGGACAGGCGCAACCTGCTATTAACGCTGGCGGCGGTAATGCGTTTGCCTGCGGATTGAAAGGTCGTGACACTATCGGCTACAGAGACTTCAGATACTCCGCCACATCGGCAATCTGCGCCGCGCTCAGGCCCAGCGCTTTGCGCTTATTATAGGTTTCAACGACTGCAACCAACGTTGGCGCGCTGCCATTGTGGAAATACGGCGGGTGTTGCCAGACGCCTGGCAAGGGTGCCGTTCGATAGTGTTTGGTCGCGCTGCGCGAGGCGTAGCTCGGCACGCCGTCCGGCTCGGGCTCACTCACCACTTCAGCGGGATTGTGCAGGCGACGGTTGGCGTCGGTAAACTTCGGGCCGCTGTGGCAACCGCGGCACCCGGCAACGCCATCGAACAACATCTTGCCGCGCGCGGCAGCAGCCAAGTCGAAGCTTCCGGTTGGCGGTGACGGCGCATGCAAGGACAACTGGTAGGCCTCGAGCGCCGGCAACTTCCTGCTGATCTGATCATCCTTGCCATTGGTTATCTTGACCCCGGTACGCGGCTCGACGAAGGTGCCGTGGCCGCCCATCTGCGTAACGCCAACGTAGCGGTTCCAGTACGCGATGCGGTTGCCATCACCGGTGCTGGTGATGCGATGCAGCCCCGCCAAACCATAGGCCGGTGGCAGCACCTGCGGTCCATTCTTGTGGTCCTGGTTGTAGCGCGGGTCGTACTTGCCCTTGCCCCAGGAGGCGTACACCGCCTTTTGCGCAGGCGTCA
>JAYSXN010000007.1:0-7736 GCA_043717405.1 Gammaproteobacteria bacterium | reverse complement strand
GATGACCCACCCGCGCCCCATCGCCAGCAACCTGGTCGACGCCCAGCAGGCGCGCCGCGCGCTGGACTACCTGGTCGGCTTCAACCTGTCGCCGGTGCTGTGGCGCAAGGTCCAGCGCGGCCTGTCCGCCGGCCGCGTGCAGTCGCCGGCGCTGCGCATGATCGTCGAGCGCGAGGCGGAGATCGAAGCGTTCGTCGCGCGCGAGTACTGGTCGATCGAAGCCGAGTGCGCGCACCCGACGCAACCGTTCACCGCGCGGCTGACCAAGCTCGACGGCAAGAAGTTCGAGCAGTTCACCGTCACCGACGGCGACACCGCCGAGGCCGCGCGCAAGCGGATCGTGACCGCCGCCAACGGCGCGCTGCACGTCACCGACGTCATCAGCAAGGAGCGCAAGCGCCGCCCGGCGCCGCCGTTCACCACCTCCACGCTGCAGCAGGAAGCCTCGCGCAAGCTCGGCTTCACCACCTCGCGCACCATGCGCGTGGCGCAGAAACTGTACGAAGGCGTGGCGATCGGCGAGGAAGGCACGGTCGGCCTGATCAGCTACATGCGTACCGATTCGGTCAGCCTGTCACAGGAAGCGGTCGCCGAGATCCGCGACGTGATCGCGCGCGACTACGGCACCGGCGCGTTGCCCGATCAACCCAACGCCTACAAGACCAAGTCGAAAAATGCGCAGGAAGCCCATGAGGCCATTCGTCCGACCTCGGCGCTGCGCACGCCGGCAAGTGTGGCGAAATTCCTTGGCGACGACGAGCGCCGCCTGTACGAACTGGTTTGGAAGCGCGCGGTCGCATCGCAAATGGTGCCGGCAACCCTCAATACCGTCTCTGTTGAATTGGCCGCGGGCAACCAGCACAGTTTCCGCGCAAGCGGCACCACCATCATCGACCCGGGTTTCCTCGCCGTATACGAGGAAGGCAAGGACCTGAAGACCAGCGAGGATGAGGACGAGGGCCGCAAGCTGCCGTTGATGAAGCTGGGGCAGAACATTCCGCTCACCGCCATCCATACCGACCAGCACTTTACCGAGCCGCCGCCGCGTTTTTCAGAAGCCTCTCTGGTGAAGACGCTTGAGGAATACGGCATCGGCCGCCCGTCCACCTACGCCAGCATCATCCAGGTGCTGCTGTACCGCGATTACGTGCAACTGGACAACAAGCGCTTCCGGCCCAGCGATGTTGGCCGCGCAGTCAGCAATTTCCTGACCAGCCATTTCATGCAATACGTCGATTACGATTTCACCGCCAGGCTCGAGGATGAACTCGATGCCGTATCACGCGGCGAGGAAGAGTGGATTCCGCTGCTGGAAAAATTCTGGAAGCCGTTCAAGGCAACGGTTGACGACAAGAGCGAAACCGTCGACCGCACCGAAGCCACTGGCGCGCGGCTGCTGGGCAACGATCCTGCGTCGGGCAAGCCGATCAACGCGCGCCTGGGCCGCTACGGGCCGTTCGTGCAGATCGGCACCGCTGAAGACGAGGAAAAACCGACGTTTGCATCCCTGCGCCCCGGCCAGAGCATGCACACCATTTCCATGGAGGAAGCGCTGAAGCTGTTCACGCTGCCGCGCAAGCTCGGCCTGCTCGATGACAAGGAGCTCACTGTCGCCATCGGCCGCTTC
The DNA here is from genome assembly GCA_043717405.1 of Gammaproteobacteria bacterium. Classification (GTDB taxonomy): domain Bacteria; phylum Pseudomonadota; class Gammaproteobacteria; order Xanthomonadales; family Xanthomonadaceae; genus Arenimonas. The sequence goes on along the minus strand of JAYSXN010000007.1, from coordinate 6,109 downwards.
GGTCCCTTTGCCAAGCGCGGTGACACTTATGCGTCGCTGGGCAAGGAAGATGATCCGTACACCATCGAGTACGAACGCGCCGCAGAGCTGATCCGCGCACGCGAGGAATTGATCGCGAACCGCCTGATAAAGGTCTTCGACGACAGCACCATCCAGGTGCTCAACGGCAAGTACGGCGCTTACATCACCGACGGCGAAAAGAACGGCAAAATCCCGAAGGACCGCGACCCCAAATCGCTGACCCGCGAGGAGTGCGAGGCGATTCTCCTGGCCGCGCCGTTCCGGCCGCAACGCGGCAAGTTCGGCAAGAAGATAGTCGCGCGCAAGGCGCCGGCGAAAAAGGCCAAGGTAGCCAAGGGTGCGGACGCCGGCAATGGCACGACGGCAATCAAAGCCACCAGGAAACCGGCGAAGAAATCGGTGAAGAAAAAGGCCAGGAAAAAAGTAGTCAAAAAGGCGGCGGTGAAAGGGGCGAGCAAGACGCCGGTCTCCACGGTTGCCAAAACGGCCGCTGCGCCCGCAAAGAAAGCCGTTGCGAAAAAAGTCGTCGCAAAAAAGGCCGTAGCGAAAAAGACCGTCAGGAAGACCGTGGCAGCCAGTCCGCTCAAGACTGCCGCCAGGGCAGGCACCGCCGTCAAACCCGGGGCGGCAAAGGTCGAGGCCAAGGATTCGCCGCGCAAGCCGCCGCCGCGGGAATTCGCCTGATCCGGGCACGTACCAAGCGCTGCTGAGCGTGCGCCCATGTTGCGCCTGACCCAGATCAAGTTGCCGTTGGACCATGATCCGGCGCAACTGCGCAACGCCGTACTGCACCGGCTTGGCATCGCCGACGCAGCCCTGCGCAGCGTGTCCATATTCAAGCGCAGCTATGACGCGCGGCGCCGTGGCGCCATCGAGCTGATCTACTCGGTGGACGTGGAAGTGGACGACGAGCCGTCGCTGCTCCGGCACGCCGGCGGCCAACGCCAGCTGCAGCCGACGCCAGACACGAGCTACCGTTTCGTGGGCGAGGCACCGCCTGGGCTGGCGTTGCGGCCCATCGTCATCGGCACCGGCCCTTGCGGCCTGTTCGCCGGATTGGTTCTTGCGCAGATGGGCTTCCGGCCGATCATCCTGGAGCGCGGCAAGGCGGTGCGCGAGCGCACCGTCGACACCTTCGGACTGTGGCGCAGGCGCAAGCTCGACCCCGAGTCCAACGTGCAATTCGGTGAAGGCGGCGCCGGCACGTTTTCCGATGGCAAGCTTTACAGCCAGATCAAGGATCCCCGGCACTACGGACGCAAGGTGCTGGCCGAATTCGTCAAGGCCGGCGCGCCGGAGGAAATCCTCTACGTCAGCAAGCCGCACATCGGCACCTACCGGCTGGTAGCGATGGTCGAGCGCATGCGCGCCGACATCCTCTCGCTCGGCGGCGAGGTGCGCTTTGGCAGCCGCGTGGATGACCTAATCCTCGAGCGCGGCCAGGTGCGCGCCGTGGCGCTGAGCGGCGGCGAGGTCTTGCGCGCCGACCATGTCGTGCTGGCGGTAGGCCACAGCGCGCGCGATACCTTCGAGATGCTGCACGCGCGCGGTGTCCACATGGAAGCCAAGGCGTTCTCGATCGGCTTCCGCATCGAGCATCCGCAATCGCTGATTGATCAGGACCGTTTTGGCGCGCAGGCCGGGCATCCGTTGCTGGGCGCGGCCGATTACCGCCTGGTGCATCACGCCGCCAACGGCCGTTCGGTGTACAGCTTCTGCATGTGCCCGGGCGGCACCGTGGTCGCCGCAGCTTCCGAACCCGGGCGCCTGGTCACCAACGGCATGAGCCAGTATTCGCGCAACGAGCGCAACGCCAACAGCGCCATCGTGGTCGGCATCGAGCCCGTTGATTACGCGCCGTACTGGCCGCAAGGCGGGCCACTGGCAGGCATCGCCTTGCAGCGCCACTGGGAAGCGCAGGCATTCGCATTGGGCGGCGGCAACTACGATGCACCTGCGCAGCGCGTGGGCGACTTCCTTGCCGCGCGTGCCTCCACGCAACCAGGCAGCGTGCAACCTTCCTACACGCCGGGCGTGCGTCCCTGCGACCTGGGCAACAGCCTGCCCGACTACGCCATCAGCGCCTTGCGCGAAGCACTGCCTGCCTTCGACCGGCAATTGCACGGCTTTGCCATGCCCGATGCGTTGCTGACCGCGGTTGAAACGCGGACCTCATCGCCCCTGCGCATCCGCCGTGGGGAGGACTGCCAAAGCATCAACACGCGTGGCCTGTACCCGGCTGGCGAAGGTGCCGGCTATGCCGGCGGCATCCTGTCGGCGGCCGTGGACGGGATCAAGGTGGCGGAAGCGCTGGCGCTGGACATGATTGCCGCGCACGGGGCCGCGCGCTAGTCGCGCGCCGCTGGCGCACGCAGCGCGCGCTTGAGTATCTTGCCCGTGGCGGTCATGGGCAGCGCCTCGACCAGGTCGACGATGCGTGGGTATTTGTAGGCAGCCATCCGCTCGCGACACCAGGCAACAAACTCCTCCGCCGTAGTCGCATGGCCTGCGCGCAACACAATCAACGCGCGAACTTCCTCGCCATGCACAGCGTGTGCTACGCCGAGCACAGCGACTTGCGCCACCGCCGGATGCGTCATCAGGACTTCCTCCAGCTCTCGCGGATAGATGTTGAAGCCGCCACGGATGATCATGTCCTTCATACGGTCCACGACGAAAAAATTTCCCGCCGTGTCGCGGTGCCCGATGTCGCCGGTATGGAACCAGCCATTGACGATGGCTGCCGATGTTTCCGCCGGCCGGCCGTAGTAGCGCTTCATCACGTTGTGGCCACGCACTACGATCTGGCCGTCGACGCCTGCCGGCACCGGCGCGCCGGACGCATCGACAATCGCAACTTCGACACCGACGATGGGCTGTCCGACACTGCCCGGCAGGCGCTGCGAATCGAAGTGGTTGAACGTTGCGACGGGACTGGTTTCCGACAGCCCGTAGCCTTCCAGAACGATCACGCCAAAGCGGTTCTCGAACTCGCGCAACACCGCCACGGGTAATGGCGCACCGCCGGAAATACCTACCCGCAGCCGGCGCGCGATCACCTCAAAGCCTCCCCCCGCAAATGGACTGGGCACCTGCAGCAATGCGATATACATGGTCGGCACGCCGCAGAAGACGGTAACGCCTTGCCCGGCCATGGCCAGCAGCACGGTTTTCGCATCGAAGCGCGGCAGCAGCACGAGGCAACCGCCGCAAGCCAGCGTCGCATTCATCTGCACGGTCTGGCCAAAGGTGTGGAACAGGGGCAGCGCAACCAACTGGACGTCGCTGCTATCGAGCCGGGTCAGTGCCGCGCAGGCCAGGCAGTTCATCGCGAGGTTGGCGTGCGACAGCTCGGCGCCTTTGGGCGCGCCCGTAGTGCCGGATGTGTACAGGATCACGGCCGTGTCATTGGCGTCGATCTGCACGCCGTCGAAGTGCTCGGGCTGGTCGTCCATGAGCGAAAAAAGAGTGAGCCCGCGGTCGGGTGGCGAGGCATTTGCGTCGAGGTTGTCGAGGTGACCATCGATCACGACGAACTGCTCGCACGAAGGCACCTGCTCGAAGGCCGTGCGTCCTTCCACGGCCATCGGCAGGTCCGGGCCGCCGTCGAAGCACAGGAACGCGCGCGCGCCGGCATCGGCGAGGTGGTAGGCGATCTCGCCCGACTTCAGCAGGATGTTCAGCGGCACGACCACCGCCCCGACCTGCAGGATCGCGTAATAGGCGATGGGGAAGGCGATCACGTTCGGACACGACAGCGCAACACGATCTCCCGCACCGATGCCAAGCGCGCGCAAGCCATGAGCAAGGCGCGCAACGGCCACTTGCAGTTGCGCGTAGGTCATCGACTCCTCGCCGCAGCGAAGGGCGATCCGGTCGGCAAACAGGACGGCGCTGCGCCGCAGGTTGCCAGAGATATTGATCATCGCCCCGCTCCGCTGCGCGTATCCGTTCCCAGCGTAGCAGCGGCGCGGCGCGAATCCGACGCCGACTTAAATGCCGGTGCCGCCGGCGGCCCCGATAGCTGGCGGCGCAGCCCGGCGGGACGCACAATGCCACCATGAAAACGCCTGCTGCCCTGGGCCTAGCCGTGCTGCTGTCGCTGGTGGGAACCAGTGCCGCGCAGGTTACGGTCACCATCCACCGCTGCGTGGACGCCAAGGGACGCGTCACGCTGCAGGACGATGTCTGTCCCAAGGGCAGCAACGACAGCGCACGCGAAATGTTGCGGCCCAGGGACGCGCCGAAGCCCAGGCGCGTCGCCACCCCCGCGCCCGTGCCCGAGTTCCTGCCGGAACCGTACCAGCCGCCACGGCGTGAATTGATTCCGCCGCCACCGATGTACCGGTGCACCAGCTACGACGGCATCGAGCGCTTCAGCGAACAATACGATCCCAACCCGCGCTGTGAACCCTACGTGCTGTATTACCCGTACCCGAACCTGCTGACGCCAGCGCAGGCGCTGAGCTGTCGCTGGGTCGAGGACAGCTGCGTGCGCCTGACCGACGAGGACGCGTGCGGGCACTGGAAGGCAAAACGCGTGGAGGCGGTTTCGCAGTTCACGCGTTCCTTCAGCGACACCGCGGCCTACCGCAAATCGGAATTGGCGCGGCTCACGCAGATTGTCGCCGACAGCTGTCCCTGACCTTGCGCGACGCCTAAAAGCCGTAGCGCAGGAAGCCGCCGTCGACCGCGATGCATTCGCCAGTGACGTAGCTTGACGCGGGCAGGCACAGGAAGGCGACGGCGCCGGCAACTTCCTCGGGCTCGCCAATCCTGCGCATCGGCGTGCGCGCAATCACTTCTTCGTAATATTCCGGCTGCGCCAACGCCGACGATGTGCGGCGCGTACGGATGTACCAGGGCGCCACCGCGTTGACGCGGACGCCGTCCTCGGCCCATTCGCAAGCCAGGTTACGGGTCAGTTGCTGCAGTCCGGCCTTGGTCATCCCGTAGACCGCGCCGGTGCGCACGTGGGTGATCCCGGACACGCTGCCGACGTTGACGATGCTGGAGGCGGCGTGTTCGCGCAGCAGCGGAAAGGCGAAGCGCGACAGCTCGAAGGCGGAAAACAGGTTGGCTTCAAACAACCCGCGCCATTCGCCGTCGCTGTAATCGACGGCGGCCCGGCGGACATTGTTGCCGGCGTTGTTGACCAGGATATTCAAGCCGTCGCCAAGGTCACCGACCCAGTCGAAAATCTCGCGCCGTTGCTCGCCGTCGGCAACATCGGCTGCGAGATAGCGGATGAGCCTGTCGTTGTGTTCTTCGCCGAGTTCTGCCGCCGTCGCTGCCAGTTGCGCTTCGTCGCGCGCCACCAGCAACACGTCCGCGCCAAGCCCGAGCAATTCGCTGGCGATGGCGCGGCCGATGCCCAGGCTGGCGCCGGTGACCAGCGCGATCTGTCCGTCCAACCGCCAACGGTTCGCTGCCATCCACCAAGCCTTCCAGTGCGCCGCCAGAGGCCGGCGTTCGAGCGTAGGATAGCTGCAACATCGCCCCACCACGAGGAACGCGCATGCACCGACTACTCATCCTTGCCTGGCTGTGCGCCAGCATGTGCGCCTGTGACCTGGCGCCACCGGTTGAACGCCAGACCGAGGCCGCGCGCAAGGCCAATGAACACACCGAATTGCGCGACGCCATCCAGCAGCCGATCGATCGCGCCAAGGCCGCCAACGATCCCAACGTCAAGGCCGACGCCGACAAGGAACAGGCGATCAAGGACGCCGGCGGCTAGGCCGGCGTCAGCGCTGGACTACAGGCCGCAGAAGCAGTGCGCCACGGCCCGGATCGGGTTGGCGCCGGCGCCTGGCTGCAGCCAGCCCAGGTCGTGCTGCAGACGCTCGGCGGTCTCGCTGCCCAGCACCGCCGGCAGCGGGCCGAAGTTACGCACCAGCACCGCCAGCTGCGAATTGCGGCTCATGTTGAGGAACACCTGGTCGAAGGCCGACAGCGGTTTTTCCAGATAACGCACGTCGTAATGGCCGGCCTCCAGTTTCGCCAGCCGCGCCGCTTCCGCCTGCGCATCCGACAACCCGCCCAAGGCATCGACCAGGCCGCGCTCACGCGCCTGGGCGCCGCTCCA
>JAYSXN010000060.1:0-2347 GCA_043717405.1 Gammaproteobacteria bacterium | reverse complement strand
TCACGCAACGCTGCAGGTCGCCAGGCAATTGCCTGTCCCAGCCACGGCGCGTGCCATCCACGGGCAGCACCGCACTGGCGAGCGCGGCGCGTTTTTCGCTCCAGTGCGTGGATGACTTCTGCCGGTCGGCGTCCACCAGCACGGTATGTTTGCCATCCAGCGCGAAATACGCGGCCAGGTTCGTCGCTATCGTGGTCTTGCCCACGCCGCCCTTGGAGCTGGCGACCAGTACCGTGCGCATGCGGCTCTCCAACCGGGGGATATCCTGCACTCTACAACGCCTCGCGGCCCGGAAGGAAGCTGCCGCGCACGCGTGGCCGCGTGTTGCGCCGATGCTATCGTGAGCGCTTTGCAGCAGGCTCCTGGCTCATGTCCGAACTGCAAGACCTGTCTTCGCTGGTGCGCTCCAATACGCCGCTGATCGTCATCGAGACGCCCGACGAAGCGCGCGTGGTCGATTTGTTCCGGCACGTGCTGACCTACGTGTGGCGCGCGCTGTATCGCTGGTCCATCACCGAAGGCTTGCGGCGCGTCGATCTCGACCGCGAAGACGCCGCCGACACCGCGCCGGACATGAGCACCACGCTTGCGGCCATGAAGGCCAATGACCAGCGCGCCATCTACCTGCTGCTCGACGTCGTGCCGTACCTGGGCTACGCCAGCACGCAACGCATGCTGCGCGAAATCCTGGAACGGCGCGGTTGCCTCGAACACACCGTCGTGCTGGTCGGCAATCGCATCGAGTTGCCGCCGGAGCTGGAGACGCTCGCGGTGCGTTTTTCCCTCAGCCTGCCCGACGAGGCAACGCTGCTGAAGGTGGTCAACGATGAGGTCGGCGTGTACCAGCGCGAGAACAGCGGCCGCCGGGTCACGGTGGACAAGGCCGTGCTCGCGGTCATCGTGCGCAACCTGCGCGGCTTGTCGCTGATGGAGGCCCGACGCATCGCGCGCCACCTGGTCTTCCGCGATGGCGCCATCGGCGAGGCCGATCTGCCGGAACTGTCGAAGCTGAAGTTCGAACTGCTGAACAAGAGCGGCCATCTGCATTTCGAATATGACACCGCGCGTTTCGCCGACGTGGCCGGGCTGTCCCGGCTCAAGCAATGGATCGGCCAGCGCCGCGGCGTATTTGCCGACGGCGAGCTGCCGGTCGGACTGGACCCTCCCAAGGGCGTGTTGCTTCTTGGCGTGCAGGGCTGTGGCAAGAGCCTGGCGGCAAAATCGATCGCCGGCGGCTTCGGCGTGCCGCTGGTGCGCCTGGATTTTGGCACGCTGTACAACAAGTTCCATGGCGAAACCGAGCGCAACCTGCGCGAAGCACTCGCCTCGGCCGAACAACTGGCGCCGTGCGTGCTGTGGATCGATGAGCTGGAAAAAGGCCTGTCGGGTTCGGGCGGAGGCGATGACAGCGGCGTGTCCAGGCGCGTGCTCGGCTATTTCCTGACCTGGATGGCCGAACGCAAGTCACGCGTCTTCCTGGTCGCCACCGCCAACGCCGTGCACGACTTGCCGCCGGAGTTGTTGCGCAAGGGCCGCTTCGACGAAATATTCTTCGTGGACCTGCCTGACCACGCGACCCGCGCCGACGTGTTTCGCTTGCACCTGGACAAGCGCCGCGTCGACTGGAGTCATTTCGCGCTGGATGCGCTGTCGGAAGCGAGCGCTGGTTTTTCCGGCGCCGAGATCGAGCAGGCCATCGTCAGCGCGCTGTACGCAGCCCATGCCGAGCACGCAGCGGTGGATGAAGCGCGCCTGCTGGCCGAACTGCGCAACACCCGGCCCTTGTCAGTGCTCATGGCCGAACAGGTACAGGGTCTGCGCGACTGGGCAGCCACGCGAACGGTGCCCGCCGGCTGATGGGCGCAGTGGATCTGTGCGCGGCGTGGCTGCGTGAATTCAACCAGCGCCTGCACGCGCTGCGCCTGTCGGACCTGCTGCTGCTGGCCGGGACGCTGTTGCTGATCCGCGTCAGCAGTCGCCTGGGCATGTGGGCCTATGCGCTGGCCGCATGGCCGGGCACGTTTGCCCATGAGCTGACGCATTTCCTGGTGGCTTGGCTGTTGCGCGCGCAGCCAGCGTTCCCCGTGCTGCTGCCACGGCGTAGCGAGCATGGCTGGCGGCTGGGCTCGGTAAGCTTTCGCGCCGGTCGCTTGCGCTCATTGCCGATTGCGCTCGCGCCCGTGTTGCTGGCCCCACTCGCCGTGCTGTGGGCGCTCTGGCTGCTGCCTGGCGCCCACGGCGCCCTGTATCTGTTGCAAGCCTGGATTTCCGCGGCCCTGTGTTCGGCCTGCCTGCCGTCCCGTACCGACCTGCGCATCGCGGCCCCTGGCTTGCTGTGCATCGCCGC
>JAYSXN010000059.1:0-2347 GCA_043717405.1 Gammaproteobacteria bacterium | reverse complement strand
CCGCGCACGCCTTCGGACGACCCATCAGGCCGGAGCGGGCAATCTCGCGATCCGAATCGCCCTGCCGCATCCGCAGCAGGGCCTGTCGGTACTGATACATCTCGAAACTCCTCTTGCTCATCGCCGTCTCCTGGCAAAAGCCGAGGAGAGTAGCGAGTGGGTGGGAGTTCGAGACCCAGTCTCAGGGTGGCAAGAGGAGCACTGGACGAAGGCCTTCAGGAAGCCGCACTGGCTCCATTACGCCGATCATCAAGTGGCTCCATTACGGCGATCCTGGAGTGGCTCCATTACGCCGATCTTCGACTGGCTCCATTACGGCGATCACGGAATGGCTCTATTGGGGCGGTCGCTGACACCGCCGACTGTGAAAAGCCCATGCAACCCGCGACCGGGCACGCCAGCATCCGCCACGACAGCGACCTGGTGCGGATGAGCGTATCCGCGCCGGATGCGCGCGAACCCTTCCCCAACGTCAACGACTGCACCCTGCGCTACAGCGGCGGCTCGACCTACCTGCCCGACGAAAACCCCAACGACGAGACCAATACCGCGCTGGGTTACATCGACGCGGCCGAGGCACGCGCGGCGCTGGCGCCGCTGGATCGCCGCAAGCGTTACAAACATGTGCTGATGAAATGCGCTGGCGCGGAATCGCTGAATTCGGACCGGATACGCTTCCTGCTGCTGGCGGGCGACAGCCTGGTTGAAATAGGATACGCCGGGACGCCCGGTCAGCGGCAGCTGGCGGTGCGGCATTACCGTCGGGCCAGATGACAACGGCCACCAGCGCGGGCGTTCAGCGCCGCTATCGAAGGGGAAACCGATCATGAAAACCGGACTCGCGACGCTGATCGCGTGCGCCTGGATTGGATACGCAAGTGCGCAGACGTCTGTCACCGCTGAACCGATGCCGCCTTCTATAGCCGCATCCACGTCGTCGATGCCTGCAACCACATTGCCTGCAGCTGGGCCTCAGCCTCGCGGCGTACCCGTTACCCCGGACTCGACGGCGTGCTGCCGCGTCGTCACAGAGACGGCAGTGATTGTGGAAATCGCGGAACCGCTCAATTCGTCCAAAGTGCATCGCGGAGACTATTTCACACTGCGACTTGCCGACTCGGTCACTCTGGATGGCGGTGTCGTCATCCCGGCAGGAACGACTGGCGTTGGGCAGGTCGTGGATGCCAGCGCCGCGCGTTCCGGTGGTGCGCCGGGCAAACTGGTGCTCGCCGGACGTCATCTGGACTATGCGGGCCAGCAGTTGCAGCTACATGCGCTCAAACTCGGCGGGAAGGGAACGGACAGAAGCAATCTTTCGATGGGGGTCGCTTTCGCGGCTGGTCCATTCGCCATGTTCATCCACGGCGGTCAGATCGAGATTCCTGAGGGAGCTCGGGCCAATGCCAAACTCGCCCCGAATATCGGGTCGCCACCATCACCCACTCCACCACCGTCACCCACTGCACTTCCCCAACAGGAGCACTGATTCCATGCATTCCCTGCTACGCCGCACCGTACTTTGCCTCGCCCTTGCGCTGCCAGCTCTCGCATTCGCTCAAAACAACGCACCTGCCGAACCTGCTGCTGCGCCGACTGCTACGCCTGCTGCTGCCACTGCGGCAACCCAACCTGTAGCGCACCAGGACGCCGCACCGGCAGCCCAGCCCGCAACCCCGTCCAGCATGGCAGCACCTGCCAGCACCTCGACGCCCGCCGCAGGCAGCGGCACGATCGGCACACCTCCAGCAGGCAAAGGTCAAATCGTATTCTTTCGCGACAAGAAGTTCGTCGGCAGCCTGATCAGCTACATCGTGCGCGAGGGCACGACCGAACTCGGTAAACTCAGTAATGGCGTTTATTTCGTCCTGGCGGTCGATCCCGGCACGCATGTCTACACAGTGCATTCCGAGGCCAAGGACAACTTGACGCTGGAAGTCGAGGCTGGCGAAACCTATTACGTAAGCAGTGGCATCACCATGGGCTTCATGGCTGGTCGGCCGAATCTCGCGCCGTCGGACCAAGCCTCTTTCGATACCCTGCAGCCGAAGCTCAAGTTCAACAAATAAGCTGGTTTTCACTGAGAACCATGAAGAAGGCCGCGCGAGCGGCCTTCTCTCTTGATGCCTAATGGCAAGCCTTCGCCTCGATCACCAGCGTCGCGGTGAACAGCGGCGCGGCGATGGCCTGCTGCGGCTTGTCCAGGTACAGCCGCGAACGGCCTTGCGGATCGAGCGCTGGCGGCGCGACATCGCCCACACGGCGCCAGACCTCAAGCACCGCGACACACGCCGGCGCATCCGTGCGCGGAACGCTGATGCGATCGTTGAGGATCCAGCCGGACTTCACG
>JAYSXN010000058.1:0-2348 GCA_043717405.1 Gammaproteobacteria bacterium | reverse complement strand
GTTCATGCCCTGGGTGATCGAGACGCGCGGACGCGTGCTCGCCGACTGAGCGCCGGGGCGCGAACCTGCGACGCACCCGATCAGTTCGCGGCGCCACGTGGCGATGCCGTGGCTGCTACGGATGTGGGCCGGCCTGGCAGCAGCATGGGCACGCGCCGGCGGTAATCGGCGTAAGTTTCGCCAAGCTGCACAACCAGGTCGCGCTCCTCCAGCCGGATTCCGATCAAGATGTACGCACTCATTGCGAAGGCGAAGAGCAGGTGTCCGCGGCTCATGCCCGGACCGCCCCAGAAGGCGAGGATAAAGCCGAGGTACAGAGGATGGCGCACGACCCGATAGAGCAGCGGCGTCACGAAGCGCGACGCTGTAGCCTCGCGGCCGAGGTAGTTGCGCAAGACCTGCTTGATGCCAAACAGGTCGAAATGATCGATAAGGAACGTGGACAACAGCACAAGGCCGAAGCCGAGCGCAAAAATCGCCCAACCGAGCGCTTGGCCGGCGTCCGAACTCGCCGCCCACAGGCTTCCGGTTATGGGGCGCCATTGCCAGAACAAAAGCATCAGCATAAGACTGGCGAGCAACACGTAGACGCTGCGCTCGGCCGCCGGCGGCAGGACGCCCTTGAGCCAGCGCTTGAACCCGGTCCGCGCCATCACGCTGTGCTGCAATCCGAACGCCAGGATCAGCCCTACGTCGACGATGGCGGCCATGAACGGCGGCGCGCCCGGACCACCGGCGTCGATCGATCGCGGCACCAGTGCGGTCAATAAAGGCACGACGGGCGCGAGTACCTGCTGCAGGTTACCGACGAACGCGATCAGGTACAGGAAGGTTGCGAAAAACACCGCATACACGGCAAGGCCAAAGGCAAGGAGGGGGAGGCGCTTCACGGCATGTGTCCATTGCGGAGTCGCAAGGATTGTTTGCCGATGCGGCCCTGCCTGACCATGGGTAAAACGTCCCGCGGATCAGCCGCGGGACTCCTCACTCGGGACATATGTCCCGAACCTCCACGGCTTAGCCAGTAGTCGGACCCACCGAGCGATCGCGCACGATCGCCTGGGAACGGTTGGCCCGCCAAGCTTGCGGTAGATACTTGATAGATGGTTGCGGATGGTCTTTTCGCTCAGGAAGATCCGCCGGCCAATTTCGGCATTGCTGAGGCCGAAATCGAGCAGCGCAAGGATCTCGTTCTCGCGATGCGTCAGCGACGGATCGCAGCCCGAGCGCGTTTGCCCCACGCCTGTAAACTCCAACACGGCGCGCTTGAAATCCTGCCAAGCCGGTTCCTGCGCCAGCAGGACATGGTTGCGCGAAGCCAGTTCGACGAATTCGGCACCCCGGATGCTCGAGGCCAGCAGACGGCCTTCAGCGAACGGGACGACTTCGTCATGTCGCGCGTGAAGCACGAGCGTCGGCACTGACACTAGCGGCAACAGGTGGACGATGTCGGTGCTGGCACGCGCTTCGAGGATACGCACCGCCATATCGGGTGCGACCGTGTCCCGGCACAGGTCGTTGAACCAGTCCAGTTGCTCATGGCTTCCTCCGGGGACGAACCGCCCGGTGAACACCTGCCGGAAGAGCGGGTTGTCGCGCCCCCAACCGAGCCTGGCCATTTCGACGATGGCGCGATAGTGCTCGGCATGGCGGCCACCGCGGCGCAGCGCACCACGGGCGTAACCGCCGCAGATGATCAACCTGGACACGCGCTCCGGGTGCGCGACGCAATACTGGATGCATGCGGCCGCGCCCTGCGACACTCCCAGCAGCACGAATGGTGCGCGCAGCCCCGCGGCGTCGATGACCGTCTCCAGGTCGGACAACCAACGAAGCTCGGAGACATCGGCGACATCGCGGTCCGACTGTCCGCAGCCGCGCTCGTCAAACCGCAGGTAGTCGAAATTCCCGGACAGGAAGTCGAGCCAATGCTTCCACACCGGGCTGTCGGCGTCGCGACGGACATGCGTCATCCAGTTGGACGCCTTGACCAGTATCGGAACTTGCGCCGCTGGCATCGGGCCCGAGCGTTTCCACGCAAGGCAAACCTGGTCGACGGCGCGGGCGATATGGATGCTTTGGTTCACATCTCGACTATAACGTTGCCGCCGCCTGGACACCGGCTTTGCCTGGAGACGGACCGCAAAAGAAAAGCACCTTCAGTGCGAATCGTCGAGGCATGGCGTGATGGCCTTCGCGGTGCGAGGATGGCGTGGCCCGTCCTGGAAACCGCAAATGCACCGACTTCCTCGCCTGCTGCTGCTCCTCGTGACAGTGCTGCTGATCGTGCTGCTGGCTACCTGCGCAGCTGGCTGGTGGGCTTTGCGCGGCAGCCTGGCGCAGGTGGA
>JAYSXN010000057.1:0-2349 GCA_043717405.1 Gammaproteobacteria bacterium | reverse complement strand
CAGTGTCTTCCAGCAGCGCGCCGAGCCGATGCTTGAGCAACACCCGGGCGATGCGCAACGCGCGGAAGGCAGACCTCATGGGTCGCGTGGGCCCTGGGCCGACAAGCGCGACACGCGCGCGATCAAACGCTCGGCGCGGTCGCGCAACACATCGACATCGTCGTTGAAGCCTTCGAGCTCCGCCTTCGGAATGACGTCGCGGCTTTCTTCGGTGACGAATTCAGCGGCATCGCGCGCGATGTTCCTTGCCACCTTGCCGCTGGCCTGCAGCGCTTCGCGCAACAGGCGCGCCACTTGCGGGCCGATGATGGGGCCGAGTGCGCTGGCGAAGGGACGGTCCCAATCGGGATCGAAGGCGCGCGCCAACTGTTGCAGCGTGCGCGCCAGCTCGGCGTCGCCATTGATGCGCAAGCTGCCGGTGGGTGGGCGGCTGGACGCACGCAGGAACGGTACCTGGCCCAGCAATCCGCCGAGCGTCGCACGCAGCCCGAGGTCGGCTTCGCTCGCGCCTGCGGCGCGCTGCACCGGGCCGACCTGCAACTTGCCGTCCTGCACGGTGATCGCCAGCGCGAGCGGAGGCGAAAGCATCTCGAGCTCCACGCGCTTGCCCTGCAAGGTGCGCAGGCGCGCGGCGGTGTCCGGGTCGAGCGCGAGCAGGTGGTTGAGCGCGGCTTGCAGCGCGCGGCCGGCTACGGGCTTGAGGCTATCCAGTGGCGAGGCCGCGGTCATGCCGACATTCTACCGGGCGCCTGCTGACTTCAGCCCCGCCCACCATGAACGCGTGCGCGCCAGCCCCTCGTCCATGCTGATGGCCGGCACATAGCCCAGGTCACGCGCGGCAGCGGAAATGTCATACCAATGCGGCGTGGACAATTGTTCGGCAAGGAAGCGGGTCATCGGTGGCTCGCCAGCCAGCGGCAGGATGCGCCAGGCCGATTCAAGCAGTGCACCGGCGCCGTAGGCCAGCGCAAACGGCATCGATTTATGCACCGGCGCAACGCCCGCGCAGGCAAGCAGCGCATTGACGATGTCGCGAATCGGCCGCGGTTCGCCATTGCTGATGAAGTACGCGCGGCCCGCGCAAGTGGCGCCCACGTGCAGCCGACCCAGCGCCAACAGGTGCGCCGCCACGGCATTGTCGATATAGGTTGTGTCCATGCGGTTGTGGCCGCCGTCGATGAAGCGCAGGCGCCTCGCGCGCGCCACCAGCCGCGGCAGCAATTGCGTGTCGCCCGGCCCCCAGATCAGTCGCGGCCGCAGCGCCACTGTCGCCAGGCGCGCATCGTTTGCGGCCAGCATTTCTTTTTCGGCGATCAGTTTGGTGGCTGGATACGGCGCGGCGAAACGCCTTCCGTAAGGCGTGTCCAGCTCGTTGCCGCCCTGCACAGGCGTGCGTCCACTGTGGGTGACGCTGGGGGTGGAGGTGTAGACCAGGCGTTCGATGCCCAGCGACCTGCAGGCCGCGATTACGTGGCGCGTGCCGAGCACGTTGGCGCTGAAGTAGTCCGCCTCGCGGCCCCATGCGCCGGCTTTGGCGGCGTTGTGCAACACCGCATCCTGCCCCCGGCATGCCCCCAGCACTGCGGCAGCGTCGCCCAGGTCGCCGAGTGATTGCGCGACACCCATCTGCTCCAACGCCGGCGAGAAATTCCGCTGGAAACTGCGCACTTCATCGCCCCGGTCGCACAGCGCGCGGCACAGCGCCTGGCCGAGGAAGCCGCCGCCACCCGTGACCAGGACTTTCACGATTGCTTCGCCAGTCGCCTGGTGGCCCACGCGGCGAGTGCTTCACGGCCGATCTTGGCGTTGTGCCTGATGTCCACCGGGAATTTGCGATGCACAAGGAACGTTTCGATGCGAGCGGTGTGCGCGTAGCCGAGCGCGAGGTGCTGAAGTTCTGCGATCACGCCCGGCTGTGCTTCAGGCGCAACACCGGGGTTGAGTTCGATGCACAGGACGGGCCGCTGCTTTCCTTTTTCGCCAACCCCGACCAGCGCGGTGCGGTGCACCTGCGGATGCACGTTGAACACCGGCTCCACCTGCTCGGTGTACAAGCCACCTAGTTCGGTCAGCACGCGATGCGATTTGCGTCCGCAGAACCACAGGCGACCCTGGTCGTCGAGCCAGCCCAGGTCGCCCATGCGGTGCACGATGCGTTCGCCGCCGCCGGCCAGTGGCTCGCGGATTTTCGCCAGTGCCGTGGCTTCGGGGCGGCGGAAGTAACTGTCGGTGGTCGATGGCCCGACCACTGTGATCTCGCCGATTGCGCCGTTCTTCAGCTGCAGCGAATCATTCCATTCCGGCAGCGGGCCATCGCTGATGCCGATGATGCGCACCAGGTTTCCCGGG
>JAYSXN010000056.1:0-7012 GCA_043717405.1 Gammaproteobacteria bacterium | reverse complement strand
GCGCCGCCGCGGCCTTGATCAATCCAAGCGCATGGATGAGCCCGGGGGGAATCGGCAATCCGGAGATCGGGAAGTTGCGCACGGCGCGCTGGGTCTGCGCGCCGTAAAGCGCCTTCGCCGGCACCTTCATCTCACCGAAACTGTCGTGCTCGATGCGTGTCTTGCCGGCCATCGCGGACTCCTGGTTCAAGCCGTGATGATAGCGCCGGTGTAGAATCCGCGTTCGTCCTGGAGCGGCCCCGATGTCCGAACACACCCTGCTCGCCTTGTCCCCGCTCGACGGCCGTTACGCCGGAAAGGTGGCGGCGCTGCGCCCGGTCTTTTCCGAATTCGGCCTGATCAAGGCACGGGTTGCCGTCGAAGTCGAGTGGCTGCTGGCGCTGGCAGCCGATGCCGCGGTGATCGAACTGCCTGCGCTGTCCGAGTCCGCCGTGGCGCGACTTCGCCAGCTGGCCGCGGGCTTCAGCGTTGCGCAGGCGGCCCGGGTCAAGGAGATCGAAGGCACCACCAACCACGACGTCAAGGCCGTGGAGTACTTCATCAAGGAGACCCTCGGCGACGACGGTGAATTGGCGCCGGCACTGGAGTTCGTCCATTTCGCCTGCACGTCCGAGGACATCAACAACCTCAGTTATTCGCTGATGCTCGCCCAGGCGCGCGACACCGTGCTGGCACCCGTGGTCGAGCGCCTGTCGGAACGCCTGCGCGCGATGGCGCACGCGCATGCAGCGTTGCCGATGCTCTCGCGCACGCACGGCCAGACGGCATCGCCCACCACCGTCGGCAAGGAGTTGGCCAATGTCGTCGCCCGGCTGGATCGCCAGCGGCGGCAACTCGCGCAGGTGGAGATGCTGGGCAAGATCAACGGGGCCGTTGGCAACTACAACGCGCACCTGGTCGCCTATCCCGACCTCGACTGGGCCGCGTTCGCACAACGCTTCGTGGAATCGCTCGGCCTGGTCTTCAACGCGCACACCACGCAGATCGAACCGCACGACGGCATCGCTGAATTTTGTGATGTGCAGCGCCGGATCAACACCATTTGCATCGACCTGTGTCGCGATGTCTGGGGCTATATTTCACTGGGCTACTTCAAGCAGTCGGTGCAGGCTGGCGAAGTCGGATCGTCGACCATGCCGCACAAGGTCAATCCGATCGATTTTGAAAATGCCGAAGGCAACTTCGGCATCGCCAACAGCCTGCTCGGTCATTTCAGCGAGAAGCTGCCGATCAGCCGCTTCCAGCGCGACCTCACCGACTCGACCGTGCTGCGCGCGCTGGGCACGGCGTTCGGCCATTCGCTGGTGGGTCTGGATGCGCTGACGCGCGGGCTGGGCAAGCTTAGCGTCAACCCCGAACGCCTCGCCGCTGACCTCGACGTGGCCTGGGAAGTGCTTGCCGAACCGGTGCAGACAGTGATGCGCCGCCATGGCCTGCCCAATCCGTACGAGCAATTGAAGGCGCTGACCCGCGGCCAGGGCATCGACCAGGCCGCGATGCTGCAGTTCATCGCCAGCCTTGATCTGCCGGCTCCGGTGAAAGCGCGGCTCGCCGCACTTACCCCCGCCGGTTATACCGGACTTGCCGAGCGGCTGGCACTGGAAATCTAGCGATGCCGGTCATCGAAGCGCAGGCCACCCCCGCGCATTTCCTGGGCATGCCGGCGAAGCAATTCCTGAGCGAGTACTGGCAAAAGGCGCCCTTGCTCGTGCGCGGTGCGCTGCCCGGCTTCACGCCGCCGCTGAGCCCGGAAGACTTGGCGGGACTGGCCTGCGAGGAAGGGGCGTTGTCGCGGCTGGTCACCTACCAGCGCGCGCAGGATCTCTGGACCTTGCGCAGCGGACCCTTTGTCGAAGCCGACTTCCCCGTGCTTGGTAATCACGACTGGACCTTGCTCGTGCAGGACATGGACAAGTGGGATGCCGATGTCCGCGCCCTGCTCAGGCATTTCAGATTCCTGCCGGCGTGGCGCATCGATGACGTAATGATCAGCTTTGCCACGCCGGGTGGCTCGGTGGGTCCTCACGTGGACCAGTACGACGTCTTCCTGCTGCAGGCGCAAGGCCGGCGCCGCTGGCAACTGGACCTGCGCAGCGATGCGCCGACAGAGTTTCGCGACGATGCCGAGTTGAAATTGCTGCGCTCCTTCGAGCCCACGCACGATTGGGTCCTGGAGCCCGGTGACATGCTGTACCTGCCCTCAGGTGTGCCGCATCACGGCGAGGCCGTGGATGCCTGCATGACCTTTTCCATTGGCATGCGCGCCCCGTCGCAGGCGGAGTTGATCGTTGACCTTGCCGAGGAACTAGCGGCATCGCTGCCGGAGGAATTGCGACTGCGCGATCCGGATTTGGCCGAGGCAATCGAGCCCAACGAAATCGACGACGCGGCTTTCGCACGCGTGGATGTTGCGCTGGCGGCCCTGCAGGACATGGATCATGTCGCGAGGCGTGACTGGTTTGGCCGCTTCATCACGCGCTATCGCGCCGCGGGCGAGATCAGCGCCGGGCCGCGAGCGCCCGGATTTGCAGCCGCGGAGAAAGCGCTCGCGGCCGGCGGGCAATTGTTGCGCAATCCCTTTACGCGTAGCGCATGGGCGCGTGGGGCCGAGGCACGCGGCCAGCTGTTCGTGAGCGGAGAAGCCTACGCCATGGGCCTGGAGTCGGCGCGATTGCTCGCTGATTCCGAAGCCATCGACGCAGACCTGCTCGCCCGCCTGGATGCACCAGCGCGCTCGGCGCTGGCGAGCCTGCTGCAAGGCGGTCATTATCAGCTGCAACGCGCCCCGAGGAGCCGCCGATGACCCTTCCTGCCGAAGCTGACTTCCGCGTCGAACCGGCCGATTACGCGGTTGACTTCAAGGACCTGCGCAGCATCCGCGAGCCGGTGTTCGTGGTCGAGCAGCAGGTGCCGATCGAGGCCGAATGGGATGCGCTGGATCCGCACTGCACGCATGTCATAGCGCGCGACGCGCAGCACCGCCCCATCGGCACCGGCCGCCTGACTCCGGAACACAAGATCGGTCGCATGGCAGTGCTGCGCGAGTGGCGTGGCAAAGGCGTCGGTGAGGCTCTTCTGTTTGCGCTGGTCGAGCAGGCACGCGTCGCCGGACTGCGCCAGGTCGCGCTGAACGCCCAGGTGGGCGCACTGGGCTTCTACGAAAAATTCGGGTTCCTGCCGTACGGTGAGCGT
Source organism: Gammaproteobacteria bacterium (assembly GCA_043717405.1). Classification (GTDB taxonomy): domain Bacteria; phylum Pseudomonadota; class Gammaproteobacteria; order Xanthomonadales; family Xanthomonadaceae; genus Arenimonas. The sequence goes on along the minus strand of JAYSXN010000056.1, from coordinate 3,820 downwards.
TTCGAGGAAGCGGGCATAGAGCACCAGGCGATGCGACTGGAACTTGACCCCAACCTGCCGACGCTGCGCTCGGGTGCGCACGTGCGTGGTCCGTCCACCAACGCCGCCGATTTCGAGGGGCTTGAAGCAACCATCGCCGGCATACGCGTGTTGATCGAAACGGCGCGCCGCGAACTGGTGATCTATACCCGTGACCTAGAGCCCGCGCTGTACGCGCACGCGTCCATCGTCGATGCCTTGAAGGGCTTCGCGGTTGCCGGGCGCGGCAGCGTGGCGCGTATCGTCATCCAGAACCCCGGCCTTGCGCAGCGGCAGCCGCATCCGCTACTCGCATTGGCGCAACGGCTGTCGAGCTGTTTCGAATTCCGGACTCCGCAAGACCCGGAAGAACTGCAATACCCCTCGGTGTTCGTGGCCAACGACAACGACGGTTACCTGTTCCGGCTGCTCGGCAGCCGCTTCGAGGGCGACTGGAGTCCGGCCTTGCCCGGCCGCAGCCGGCAGGTCAATGCGCATTTCCAGCGTGTCTGGGAACGCGCGCGGCCGTGCAGCGAGTTGCGCTCGCTGGGGTTGTAAGGCCAGCACCCGGTACTCATGGGCGACAGCGTCGGGCTATAATTGGCGTTCTTGTGGCCTGTATCTTCAGTGAGGCAGTGACAAACGCCGTGGACAGCCTGATCAAGCAGTTTTCAGAAACCTCGCAGCTGTCGGGCGGCAACGCCGGTTTCATCGAGGACCTCTACGAGCAATATCTGGTCGCCCCGGACAGCGTCGGTGCGCAGTGGCAGGCTTATTTCGACGGCTTCAAGGGTCGAGAGGCCGGCGACGTGCCGCACTCGGCCATCATGGCGCAGGTCAAGGCCGCCGCGCGCAACGGTCACCTCGGCACCGGCGTTGACGAGGAAGCGGCGCGCAAGCAGACCGCGTTTGGCAAGCTGGTCACCGCCTACCGGTCGCGCGGACATCTTGCCGCGACGCTCGACCCGCTGCTGATGACGCCGCCGGTACTGGCGCCCGATCTCGAGCTCGCCTTCCACGGCCTGGGCGAATCCGACCTGGACCGTGAGTTCGCGGTTGCTACCTATTTCGGAAGCGAAAAATTCAAGCTGCGCGACCTGCTGGCGAAACTGCGCAGCACGTATTCGCAACACATCGGCGCCGAGTTCATGCACATCTCGGACGCCACGCAACGGCACTGGATGCAACAGCGGCTGGAAAGCGCCGCCGGCAATTTCGCGCTTCAGCCGGAGGCAAAGCTGCGCATCCTTGAACGGCTGACCGCCGCCGAGGGCCTCGAGCGATATCTGCATACGCGCTATGTCGGACAAAAGCGGTTTTCGCTGGAAGGTGGCGACTCGCTGATCCCGTTGATGGACACGCTGGTGCGACGCGGCGGCGCCAACGGCGTCAAGGACGTGGTGGTGGGCATGGCCCATCGCGGCCGGCTCAACGTGCTGATCAATACGCTGGGAAAGCCGACTGAAAAGCTGTTCGCCGAATTCGAAGGCAAGTTCGACCATCCGGACACGCCCGAGCATTCCGGAGACGTCAAATACCACATGGGTTTTTCCGCCGACGTGGCGACCCCGGGTGGTCCCGTGCATCTTGCGCTCGCGTTCAATCCCTCGCACCTGGAGATCGTCGATCCCGTTGTGGCTGGTTCTGTGCGCGCGCGCCAGTTGCGCCGCCAGGACATCGGTCGCAAGCAGGTAATGCCGATCCTGATCCACGGCGACGCGGCATTTGCCGGTCAGGGCGTGATCATGGAACTGTTCCAGATGTCACAGGCACGCGGTTTCGCCGTCGGCGGCTCGGTGCACGTGGTCATCAACAACCAGGTCGGCTTCACCACCAGCCGCCCGGACGATGCACGCTCCACGCTGTACTGCACCGATCCTGCGAAAATCGTCGGTGCGCCGGTGCTGCACGTCAATGGCGATGATCCCGAAGCCGTGGTGTTCTGCGCGCAGTTAGCCTTCGATTTTCGGCAGGCGTTCTCACGCGACATCGTCATCGACCTGGTCTGCTATCGCCGCCACGGTCACAACGAGGCCGATGAGCCCGCCGCCACGCAGCCTCTGATGTACCAGAACATCCGCGCGCGCAAGACCACGCGCGAGTTGTATGCCGATGCCTTGCAAGCTGCTGGTGTTATTGATGCCAGTGCGGCGAAGTCGCTGGTGGATGCTTATCGCGACAAGCTCGATCACGCGCAAGTGACCACCGAGCTTGCCGAGGTTGGCGCCGACCCGTACGCCGTTGACTGGAAGCCGTGGTTGACGGGAAAACTTTCCGATGTCGTGAACACAAGCCTTCCGCGCGCGGCGCTTGACGCTATAGCCCAGAAGATCAACACGCTGCCAGCGGGGCTCACGCTGCATCCGCGCGTGGCGAAAATCTACGAAGACCGGCGAAAGATGCTGGCCGGCGAACTGCCGATGGACTGGGGCTTCGCGGAAAACCTCGCCTACGCGAGCTTGCTGGTCGACGGCTATCGCCTGCGCCTGGTCGGCCAGGACTCCGGCCGCGGCACTTTCTTCCATCGCCATGCCGTGCTGCACGACCAGGCCACCGACAAGACCTACACGCCGCTGCACGGACTCACCGACAACCCCGAGCACGCGCTGATCATCGACTCGCTATTGTCGGAGGAAGCGGTGATGGCGTTTGAATACGGCTACTCCACCGCCGAGCCGATGACGCTGAACATCTGGGAAGGACAGTTCGGCGATTTCGCCAACGGTGCGCAGGTGGTGATCGATCAGTTCATCACCTCCGGTGAGTCGAAGTGGAAGCGCCTGTGCGGCCTGGTTTTGTTCCTTCCTCATGGTTACGAAGGACAAGGCCCGGAGCACAGCTCAGCTCGCCTGGAGCGCTTCCTGCAGATGTGCGCGCTGAACAACATCCAGGTGTGCACGCCGACGACGCCTGCGCAGATGTTCCACATGTTGCGCCGACAGATGCTGCGCGCGACGCGCAAGCCGCTGGTGGTGATGACGCCGAAATCGCTGCTGCGCAATAAATTCTCCGTGTCCACCATGGCCGAGCTTGCCGATGGCGGTTTCCAGGACCTGATCCCGGACAGCGTGTGCCAGGACGCAGCGGCGGCCGAGCGCGTGGTGGTCTGCGGTGGCAAGGTGTATTACGAACTGGTCGAGGCTGCCGCGACCAACAAGCAGTCGCGCGTGGCTGTCGTGCGCATCGAGCAGTTGTACCCTTTCCCTCGCGCCGCGCTTGCCGCCGAGCTAAAGCGCTTCAGCCATGCGCGCGAGGTGGTCTGGTGCCAGGAAGAACCGATGAACCAGGGCGCGTGGTACCAGATCCAGCACCACCTGCGCAGCTGCCTGCAGCCCGACCAGACCCTGCATTACACCGGCCGGGCGCGTTCGGCGGCGCCCGCCGCCGGGCACCTGCAGACGCATGTCGCCGAACAGACCCGACTCATCGCCGACGCGCTGGTCAATCCAGCCAACGGCGACCACGTCATCGAATAACACCCTTCAACAGGCACAATCCATGAGCATCGAAGTCAAAGTTCCCGTCCTGCCCGAGTCGGTGTCCGACGCAACCATCGCGGCATGGCACAAGAAGCCGGGCGACAGCGTGCGCCGTGACGAGAACCTGGTGGATCTGGAAACCGACAAGGTCGTTCTCGAAGTGCCCTCGCCGGTCGATGGCGTGCTTAAGGAATTGAAATTCAAGGAAGGCGACACCGTTACCGGTTCGCAAGTGATCGCCGTGATCGAGGAAGGCGCGGTTGCGGCGCAGGCGCCTGCCGCACCCCAGGCGGCGGCCGGTGCGCCGACAGCCACCGCCGCTG
>JAYSXN010000055.1:0-2353 GCA_043717405.1 Gammaproteobacteria bacterium | reverse complement strand
TCCTATCGCGCACGTGGACTGGCTGCCGAGGCGCACGCTACTTCCGCCGGCGGCGTGGAGCTGGCGCCGTGACGCTCGCTGAACTGAGCTTGCGCCGTCCGGTGACGGCGGTGATGTTCTTCGTGTCGATGGTGGTGATCGGATTGATCGCCAGCTTCCGCCTGCCGCTGGAGCAGTACCCGGAAGTCAACGTGCCGTTCCTGATGCTGAACTTTCCTTACCCCGGGTCCACGCCGCAGGAAGTCGAGCGCAGCATCACGCGCCCAGCCGAGGAGGCGCTGGCTACGTTGCCCGGCATCAAGGAGCTCAACTCGACCAGTCGCGCTGATGGCGCCGATGTGCAGATACAGTTCAAGGACTGGGACCGGGACATCCAGATAACCTCAAGCGAAGCACGCGACCGCATCGACGCGATCCGTTCGGAACTGCCGGCCGACCTGCAGCGCTATTTCGTGCAGAACTTCTCGCCCAGCGACCAGCCTATCATCCGCATGCGTTTTTCCAGCGACCGCGACTTGCGCAAGGAATACGACCTGATCCAGCGCGAAGTGCAGCGTCGCATCGAGCGCGTGCCTGGCGTGGCGCGCGTCGAGGTCTCTGGCGCGTCCCCGAACGAAGTCGAGATATCACTGGACGCCGCGCGCCTGGGCGCGCGCAACATTTCCTTGAATACGCTCGCGGCCAAGCTGCAGGCGATCAATTTTTCAGTTTCTGCAGGCGAGATCAACGAAGGCAAGCGCCGCTTGCGCGTGCAGCCGGTGGGCGAGATCCGCAAGCTGGACGAATTGCGTAATCTGGTGCTGGATTCCAGCGGGCTGAAGCTTTCCGATATTGCCGACATCAACCTGAAGCCGCAGCGACAGAACATCGGACGACGGCTCGACGGGCGCCCCGCGGTTGGCCTCGACATTTTTCGCGAGCAATCGGCCAACCTGGTGGACGTCGCGCGGCTGGTCGAAGCGGAGATCGAGCAGATCAAGGTCGCGCCTGAGCTGCAAGGCATCAAGGTTCTGGTGTTCGACAACCAGGCCGACAGCGTCACCGATTCGATCAAGGAATTGATCGAGGCCGGCACCATCGGTTCGGTACTGTCGCTGTTGATGCTGTATTACTTCCTGCGCCACTGGCCAAGCACTCTGATGGTTACGCTGGCCATCCCGATCTGCATCATCATGACGCTCGGCGCCATGTATTTCTTCGGTATCACGCTGAACGTGTTGTCGATGATGGGCTTGCTGCTAGGCATCGGCATGCTGGTGGACAATGCCGTGGTGGTGGTGGAAAGCATCTACCAGTATCGGGAAAAATGGCCGGAAAGCCCGATGCGCTGCGCGATCGAGGGCACTCGCGCGGTGCAACTGGCGATCAGTGCCGGCACGCTCAGCAGCATCATCGTGTTTTTGCCGAACCTGTTTGGCAAGACCAACATGATCAGCATCTACCTGTCGCAGGTAGCGATGACCATTACCATCGCGCTGCTGTGCTCATGGCTGGTGGCGATCAGTCTGATCCCCATGATCAGTGCGCGCCTGGCAACGCCGCCGGCTGTAACGACGGCGCATGGCTTCATACCGGCGCTGTCGCGGCGCTACGCAAGCCTGCTGCGCTGGTCGCTTGAGCACCGCGGCAAGTCGATACTGGCGATCCTGCTGATCGTCGCCGTGAGCATGGTTCCGGTGACGAAGACCAAGATGGACATGTTCGGCGGCGACCCTGGCAAGGAGATGGGGTTGTACCTGAACTGGAAAGGCTCCTACAGCCTGGAGCAGATGTCCGATGAAGTGGCCAAGCTCGAGAAATTCCTGGATGCGCGCCGCAAGCGTTACCACATCAAGCAGATCTACGTGTTCTTTGCCGAACAAGGCTGGGCTGGCATGCGCCTGACGCTGGATGACGGTAGGGGCGTGGATCCCAAAGCTATCCAGGAGCAGCTGCGCAAGGAAATGCCGAAACTTCCCCGCGCCGAGGTCGGCTTCCAGGGCAACAATGACAATGGCCAGAACAACAACGAGATGCAGTTCTACCTGACCGGTGACTCCAGTTCGGAATTGCTGGCCTTAGGGAATGGCATCGTGCCTCTGCTGGCGCAGCGCAAGGAATTGCGCGACGTGCGCGTTGATTCCGGCGACGAGAACAGCGAAATCCAGGTCACCGTCAATCGCGAGCGCGCAAAGCTTTACGGATTCAGCGCGACCGATGTGGCGAACTACATCTCTATCGCCCTGCGTGGCGCACCGCTGCGCGAGTTCCGCCGCGGCGATGTGGAAGTGCCGGTGAACGTGCGCTTTGCCGGCGCCGAAAAGTTCCGGCTTGAGGATCTGTCGAGCCTCAGCCTGCGTCGCCCCGATGGTTC
>JAYSXN010000054.1:0-2353 GCA_043717405.1 Gammaproteobacteria bacterium | reverse complement strand
TCGCGATGCCGACGTCACCGGCAACGGGGATCTGCCGGGGCGGCAGCGGAGGGCGGTAGCCGGATTCGGCCAGTGCTCGCGCCTGTTGTCGCGCAACGTGCAGCAGCTCGAAGGAATTGAAGACAACGACGTCGCCGTCGCGCGCAAGCTTCATCTCACGGGCTTCAAGGGCCGAGCCCGAGACCTTGCCCATCGCGATTGTTTCGAAGTACGGCCGCAAGCCGGCGAAAACATCGCCACCAGCGCCGGCTGCAAGGCCGACCCGCGTTGCGATTTCCTTCAGGCCGCCGCCTGCCGGCAACAAGCCCACGCCAGCTTCCACCAGCCCGACATAACTTTCCAAAGCGAAGACGGTACGGGCCGCATGCATCTGGAATTCGCAGCCGCCGCCCAGCGCCATGCCACGCACCGCCGCCACGACCGGAACCAGCGCATATTTGATGCGTTGGCTGGTTGCCTGGAAGTTGGCGACCATTGCTTCGAATTCGGCGACCTTGCCGGCCGACAGTGAAGCCATGGCGCCGGACAGATCCGCGCCTGCCGAGAACGGCTCACGCGCCTGCCAGATGACGAGCCCACGGAAGTCGCGCTCGGCGGTGTCGATGGCCTGCTGGATGCCCTTCAGCACGCCATCACCGACGGTGTTCAACTTGGTCTTGAAGCCGAGCACGGCAATGCCGTCACCGTCGTGCCACATGCGCACCGCGTCGGTTTCGAAAACCGTCTCGCCGCTTGCAAAGACTTCGCCGAGCATCGGGTCTGGAAAACGCTGCCGGCAATAAACCGGATTGCTGGAGCGGGCCACCAGTGCCCCGCGGCCCGGGCTGTAGCTGCCAGCGGCTTCATGCACGCCGTTGCGCCCATCGGTTACCCAGGCGGGCAGCGCGGCGGAAGCCATCGATTTACCCGCGGCAATGTCTTCCTGAATCCAGCCAACTATTTGCCGCCAGCCGGCTGCCTGCCAGGTCTCGAAGGGCCCCAGGCTCCAGCCGTAGCCCCAGCGGATCGCCAGGTCAACGTCGCGCGCCGTATCGGCAATGGATTCCAGGTGGTAGGCGCTGTAGTGGAACAGGTCGCGGAAACAGGCCCAGAGGAATTGCGCCTGTGGATGCGCGGAGGCCCGCAGCGCGCTGAATTTGGCCGCCGGATCGCGCTGCTTGAGTATGTCGATCACCTCGGGCGCCGCGACAGCATTCGCTGCGCGGTAATCCTGCAGGCCCAGGTCCAGCACCAGGATGTCCTTGCCCTTTTTCTGGAATATTCCGGCGCCGGTTTTCTGCCCGAGGGCGCCTTTGGCTACCAGCGCCTGCAGCCAATCGGGCGATTTGAAAAAGGCATGCCACGGGTCGTCTGGCAGGGTATCGGCCATGGTCTTGATGACGTGGGACATGGTGTCGAGTCCAACCACGTCGGACGTTCGATAGGTTGCTGACTTGGGCCTGCCCAGCAATGGGCCGGTCAATGCATCCACTTCGTCGAAACCAAGCCCGAAAGCGGCGGTGTGGTGCAGCGTGGAGAGGATGGAGAACACGCCGACGCGGTTGCCGATGAAGTTCGGCGTGTCCTTGGCAAAGACGACGCCCTTGCCCAGGGTGGTCACCAGAAAAGCCTCGAGCCCGGCCAGTACGGCGGGATCGGTGCTGGAACAGGGAATCAGCTCGGCCAGATGCATGTACCGCGGCGGGTTGAAGAAGTGCACGCCGCAGAATCTCTGGTGAAGTGATTGGTCAAGAACCTCCGCCAAGCTATTGATGGATAAGCCGGAGGTGTTGGATGCGAGGACGACCTCCGGCCTAAGGAACGGCAGGATCCGGGCATACAGGTCCTTCTTCCAGTCGAGGCGCTCGGCGATCGCCTCGATCACCAGGTCGCAGCCACGCAGGAGTTCCAGGTGTTCGTCGTAGTTGGCTGGAGTGATCGCGGCCGCCTTGTCCCGCCCGGCGAATGGCGCGGGCGAAAGTTTGCCCAGGTTGGCTATGGCCTTGGTCACGATACCGTTCTTGTCGCCTTGGCTTGCTGCCAGGTCAAACAGCACCGTGTCCACGTTGGCATTTACCAGGTGTGCGGCTATCTGCGCACCCATCACACCGGCGCCCAGGACGGCCACCTTGCGGATTCTTAATTGGGACATTCGTTGTGCTCCGTCTTGCAGTTGGTTGGGTTGCGGCCGGGCCACGCGCTGGCCTCAGGGGGCGCGCAGGCCCGAGGCGGCGAATCGGATCAGGTGGTCGGCGGCCTTGTCGCAATGGGTTTTTTCCGAAACGCCCGCGGGGCGCTTGATCAACCCGAAATCGGCCATGGCATAGGTCAGCGCGCCAGCCACGAAATCCATCCGCCAGTACAGCTCTTCCTT
>JAYSXN010000053.1:0-7017 GCA_043717405.1 Gammaproteobacteria bacterium | reverse complement strand
GGCGAGTATTCCGGCAAGGCCGGTGCGTACGCCATCCAGGGCCGCGCCGCTGCCTTCATCGCACACCTGGCCGGCAGCTATTCCTCGGTGATGGGCTTGCCCTTGCACGAGACCTCATTGCTACTGCAGAAATTTTCCAGCCTTGCCTGAGGAAGCCTTTTGTCCGAAGAACTGTTGATCAATGTCACGCCACGGGAAACGCGGGTGGCGCTCGTGGAAAATGGCATGTTGCAGGAATTGCACATCGAGCGGGCGACACGCCGTGGCGTGGTGGGCAACGTCTACAAGGGACGCGTACAACGGGTGATGCCGGGCATGCAGGCGGCGTTCGTCGACATTGGGCTTGATCGCGCTGCGTTCCTGCACGCCTCCGACATCATCCGTCCGCCGCCTGAAACCGGAACCGACGGCGATCTGTTGCCACCGCCGGTGCCAACCTCGCCGCCCGCGATTTCTTCGCTCGTGCACGAGGGCCAGGAAATCGTCGTGCAAGTGGTCAAGGATCCGATCGGCGGCAAGGGCGCGCGCATCACCACCCAATTGTCGATTCCATCCCGCTACCTCGTCCTGCTCCCGTACTCGCGGGTGATCGGCGTGTCCGCTCGCATCGAGGACGAAGTGGAGCGCACGCGCCTTAAGGGCCTCATGACCGAACTGGTCAATGGCACCGCCCTGGGCTACATCGTCCGCACCAACGCCGAGGGACAAAGCGCACAGGCCCTGGCCGAGGATGTCGATTACCTGCGCCGCGCCTGGCAGATCATCCGCGAGGCCAGCGCGGGCAGCAAAGTGGGGCAGGCCATCTATGACGACCTGTCCTTGCCGCTGCGCGCCATGCGCGACCTGATGAACAGCGAGGTGCACAAGGTGCGGGTGGATTCCCGCGAGACTTTTGAACGCTTGCTCGCGTTTGCGCGGCAGTTCATGCCTGATTTGGCCGGGCGGGTGGAACATTACTCCGGAGAGCGCCCGGTCTTCGACCTGTACGGAGTCGAAGACGAGATCCAAAAAGCGATGCTGAAGGAAGTCCCGCTGAAATCCGGCGGTCACCTGATCGTGGACCAGACCGAGGCGATGACCACAGTGGACGTGAACACCGGTTCTTTCCTCGGCCAGCGCAATCTCGAAGAAACCGTATATCGCACCAACCTGGAAGCGGCGCAGTCGGTGGCGCGGCAGTTACGGCTGCGCAACCTGGGCGGCATTATCATCATCGACTTCATCGACATGACCGACGCCGAGCACAAGCGGCAGGTGCTGCGCACGCTTGAAAAAGGACTCGCGCGCGATCACGCGAAAACTGCCGTTCACGATTTTTCGCCGCTCGGTTTGGTCGAGATGACGCGCAAGCGAACCACCGAAAGTCTTGAGCGGCAGTTGTGCGAACCCTGTCACGAATGCGGTGGCCGCGGCAGCCTGAAGACCTGCGAAACCATAACCTACGAGATTTTCCGGGAGATCACTCGCGCCGTGCGCCAATTCGAGGCCTCCCAGCTGCTGGTGATCGCCTCGCCAGTGGTCGTCGCGCGGATCACCGATGAAGAGTCCGCAGCGGTCGCCGAGCTTGAGGAATTCCTCGGCAAGAGCATCCGCTTCCAGGCCGACGAGCAATACGCGCAGGAACAATTCGACGTGGTCCTACTCTAAGCCCGGTGACTACGCCCCTGCGCCGACGGATGCGCCACGCACGACGCTGGGCAGGATATGGACTGCTGGTAGCGGTGATCGTGCTTGCGCTCGTGGTAAGCGTGGCCAACCAGCTGTTGCCGATGGTGGAAAACCACCCCGCACAGATCGCCGCGTGGCTGAGCAAGCGCGTCGGGGAGCCGGTGACGTTTTCGCGCGCACGCGCGGAATGGACGCGGCGCGGACCGCGTTTCATCCTCGATGACCTGCACGTCGGGCCGGCGCAAACGGCGCTGAATATCGGTCGCGCGCAGTTGCAGGTTGCCATGTACTCCGGGCTGCTGCCCGGGCAGCCGTTGACCGAACTGAAAATACGCGACCTGTCGCTGACCCTGATCCAGGCAGACGACGGACGCTGGCATGTAGCGGGCCTGCCCGGGCAAGGTGGCGGCGGTGATGCGCTGGATCACCTGGACGGTTTTGGCGAACTGCAGATTGAAAAAGCGCAGCTGACCATCGTGGCGCCGCGGCTCAAGGTCAACGCCATGATTCCGCGGATGGACGCGCGCATCCGGGTCGACCCCCAACGCTTGCAGGTGGGCACGTCGGCGTGGATGGATGCCGGCGATTCGCCGGTCACCGCCGTGCTGGACTTCGAGCGCAAGCGTCGCGATGGCCTGCTGTGGATCGGCGCCAGCCAATTGAAACTTGCGCATTGGTTGCCGCTGCTGGCCTCGGTAGGCGTCGTGCCGCAGCAAGGGAGCGCAGAACTTGCCTTGTGGGCACGACTGCGCGACCGACGGGTCACGCGCATCACCGTGCAGTCCGAGCTCAACGATGCGTGGTTGCGTGCCGCGCAACCGCTTCGCGATGCGCAAGGCAATAGCCATGTTGCCCGGGTCCACTTCAGCCACATGCAGGTTACCGCGCGCTGGTGGACGACGGCCCACGGTTGGAAACTGCTCGCACCCAGGCTGAACGTCACCACTGGAACCCAGGTCGCGCACCTCGATGGCTTGTCGCTTCTCGGCGGTGATGCCTTCGCATTGCGCGGGCGCACGCTCGACCTGTCGCCTTTGGCGGCCATGCTGTCCCTTAGCGACCGCTTTCCGGATGCTCTGCGACTGTTCCTGATGCAATCAAATCCGCAAGCGGTGCTGCACGATGTCCTGGTGCAGGGTGCCCGCTCCGGACCCTTGCGAGGGTCCTTGCAGGTATCGGGCATGAGCCTGCAGGCCAACGGGGAGCGGCCGGGTCTGTCGGGACTCGGCGGCCGCATCCAGTTCGATGAGGACGGCGGTGTAATGCGCATAGCGACAGCGCCGGTGCGGGTGCGTTGGCCAGTGGCACTCCGCGAGCCGGTTGACCTGCGCCTGAAGGGGACGTTGGCGCTGTGGCGAAAGGACGCAGGCTGGACATTCGGTACGCATCAGCTGCAGTTGGCGGGCGAGGGTACCGGCGCCCGCTTGCGCATGCAGCTTAGCTTCCAGGGCGACGGCACCAAGCCAACGCTGGACCTTGCCGCCAATCTTGATCCGGCAACCTTCGACACCGCAAAAAAATTCTGGCTCCTGCACCGCATGTCGCCCGCGACCGTGCATTGGCTCGACACCGCACTGGTCAGTGGTCGCGTGCTGGACGGTCGTATCGCCATTGCCGGTGACCTGGACGACTGGCCATTCCAGAGTCACATCGGAAGCTTCGATGCACGCGCGCACATCAGCGGAGCCACGCTCAAATTCAACGAGCTTTGGCCCGCCGGCGAGCAGCTGGACATGGATGTCATGTTCGATGGCCCTGGGATGGCGGTGACCGGTACCGGGCTGCTGATGGGCAACTCCATCACGCGCGTCAGTGGTGGCATCGCGCAGTTCCACTCGCCGTGGCTCGACCTGGATATCCATGCCGATAGCGCCGGGGAAAAGCTGCGGCAACTCATGATCGCAAGCCCACTGGACAAGGACTACGACCAGCACCTGAAAGCGCTTTCCATCAATGGCAACGCGGTGACGGACTTGCACTTGCATCTTCCGCTGCGTGCCGACCTCGGCGAGCGCGATATCAGCGGAACGCTCGACCTGGACCATGCGGCGTTGGCTGATGCACGGTGGAACATCGCCTTTACCGATGTGCACGGACGTACGCGCTTCACCCACAGGGGCTTCGCTACCGAAGACCTCAAGGTGCGCTACGCCAACCAGCCTGGCGTGTTCAATCTGCGCGTGGGCGAGGCTACCGGCGACCGGACGCTGGCCGCGCAGGCGAACCTTGACGGCCGTTTCACCGCCTCGACGTTGATCGATCGCTACCCGGACCTGGCCTGGCTGGCGCCGTGGATGAAAGGCGCAAGCGAATGGAAGGTCGATGTGCGCATTCCGTCGGCAGCCGCTGGCGCCGGCAAATCCCAGCCAGCACGGCTATCGCTGAGTAGCGACCTGGTGGGCACGGCCATCTCGCTGCCGATGCCGCTTAAAAAATCCGAGCAGGCTCCATTGCGACTCGAACTGCTCACGGCATTGCCGCTCGAACAGGGTGAGTTGACCCTCAAGCTTGGCAACCTGATGCGACTGCGCGCGCAGCTGCGCAAGAACGCACCGATGCTCGGCGTATTGCAATTTGGCGACGCGGCCATCGGCGCGTATCCGACCCAGGGACTGTCGGTGCGCGGCAGCGTTCCCATTCTCGACTCGATCGGATGGGTAGGCGTCACGGGGAAGAGTGGCGGAGCCAGCTCGGCGACCGTGCACGACATCGACGTCCAGGCCAAGCAGCTCATCTTCATCGATCGCGCGTTCGCCGATTCCCACTTGCAGCTCGCTCGCAGCGCCGGCCTGACCCAAGTCGCAATCAGAGGCGCCGGTATCGATGGCAGCGTGCAGATTCCCACGGACACAGCGCACGGTATCCAGGGCCGGTTCGCGAAGCTGTACCTGACCACCGCGGCCAACGCAGACGGCGCGACCGTGCCCGCCACGGGCGCACTTACCACCGACCTGGGCCAATTCACCGACCCGGTGCAGATGCCGCCGCTGCGCTTCAGCGTTGCCGACCTGCGCATCGGCCAAGCGCAACTCGGCAAGGCCGAACTGGTCACCACGCCGGTCGCCAATGGCATGCGCGTGGACAAGTTCCAGACACAGGCACGCAACCTCAGCCTGAGCGCAGCGGGCGAGTGGATTCGCAGCGGCAGCACGACGCGTTCCAACTTCCGCCTGAGCTTCAATGCAGACAGCCTGGGCCAGATGCTTGACGCGCTGGGCTATGCGAACATGGTTGAGGACGGGCGTACCGAAGCAACGCTCACCGGCAGCTGGCCCGGCTCGCCCGGGGCATTCGACCTGTCGACGCTGAGTGGAACCTTGAAGGCGGAAGTGGCTACGGGCCGTCTGTTGGATGTAGAGCCCGGCGGTTCCGGGCGCATCCTCGGCCTGATCAGCCTCGCGGAGATTCCGCGCCGGCTGAGCCTGGACTTCAGCGATTTTTTCAAGAAGGGCTTCGCGTTCAACAGCGCGCGCGGCGACTTTACTTTCAGCGACGGCAAGGCGCGCACGCAAAACCTTCGCATCGACGGGCCCGCCGCCGAGATCCGCGTTAGCGGCACGACCGGTATGCGTGAGCAGGTCTACGAACAGCGGGTCGAGGTATTGCCCAAGGCCGGCGGCATTCTCCCGGCCATCGGATTGATTGCCGGTGGTCCCGCCGGCGCCGCGGTGGGTGCCATGGCGCAGGCGGTATTGCAGCGACCGTTGAAGCAGACTACGCGCGTGGTCTACAGCATTACCGGTCCCTGGGCCAAGCCGGTGGTCAAGGTGATAGAGAAGGGTCCGCGTCGCGCCGAGTCTGAAGCAGCCACCCGATCTGGAGCACCGGCCTCGGGCCAGCCTTGAGTCTGTGCACGGCGGGCCGCATCTGTCATTTTCAAGCTGTACTTTCCTGAGGATTCCAATGAGCGATTCACTGCAACTCGCGCAATCACTGCTGCTGGCTCCCAGCGGCATGGATGTCGCGCAGATCGACCAGGCATTCTCACAGCTCATGGGTCCCGGTGTGGATTTTGGTGACCTGTATTTCCAGCACAGCCGGCGCGAGAGCTGGACGGTCGAAGACGGCATCGTGAAGGACGGTGCGCACTCAATCGAGCAGGGCGTCGGGGTGCGCGCGATCAGCGGCGAGAAAACCGGATTCGCCTACTCCGATGACATACGCAGCGATGCGCTCATCGAGTCTGCCGGGGCCGCGCGCGCAATCAGCCGCGAGGGTGGCACGCATGGCGCGGGCCAACGGATCGCTGTACGCGGCCGTGATCTCTACGCCCCGGTAGACCCGATTGAAGCGATGGCTGCCGAGGCCAAGGTGGCGGCCTTGCGCGAAATCGACGCGTTCCTGCGCGCCGCGGATACGCGGGTGCGGCAGGTGGTCGTCAGCCTCAGCGGCGCGGTTGAAACCATCATGGTCGCGCGCAGTGACGGCGTGCTTGCCGCCGACGTGCGGCCGCTGGTCCGCTTCAACGTGCAGGTGTTCGTCGAGGAAAACGGACGCCGCGAGTCGGGTTACGCCGGCTGCGGTGGTCGTTATTCGTATGAAGATCTGTTCAAGGACGGCAAGCCGCAGGCGGTCGCGCGCGAAGCGCTGCGCCAGGGCCTGGTCAGCCTGCAGGCTGAAGACGCACCCGCGGGCGTCATGCCGGTGGTGCTTGGCCCGGGCTGGCCGGGCGTGTTGCTGCACGAGGCAGTGGGGCATGGCCTGGAAGGCGACTTCAACCGCAAGGGTACCTCCGTGTACGCCGGGCGCATCGGCGAACGCGTCGCTGCGCCTGGGGTGACCATCGTTGACGACGGCACGCTTGCCGGCCGACGCGGTTCACTCAACATAGACGACGAGGGCACGCTTACGCAGTGCACCACGTTGATTGAAGACGGCATCTTGCGCGGCTATCTGCAGGATTCGCTAAACGCGCGACTGATGGGCATGCCGCTGACCGGTAACGGGCGCCGCGAAAGCTTTGCGCACCTGCCCATGCCGCGCATGACCAACACCTACATGCTCGCAGGCAAGGATGACCCGGCGGAGATGATCGCCTCGGTGAAGCGCGGTCTGTACGCACCGAATTTTGGCGGGGGCCAGGTGGACATCACCAGCGGCAAGTTCGTGTTTTCCGCGAGCGAGGCCTATCTGATAGAAGACGGGCGCGTCACCCGTCCGGTGAAGGGCGCAACCCTGATCGGCAATGGTCCGGAAACCATGAACCGGGTCAGCATGATCGGCAACGACCTGCAACTCGACGCCGGGGTCGGCGTGTGCGGGAAGGACGGGCAAAGCGTACCGGTCGGCGTGGGCCAGCCGTCGCTGAAGATCGACGCGATGACGGTGGGTGGTACGCGCGCTGCTTGA
>JAYSXN010000052.1:0-19762 GCA_043717405.1 Gammaproteobacteria bacterium | reverse complement strand
CCAAGGCCTACCTCGACATTGGTGACCTCGACGGCGCGCGTTCAATGCTGGAAGAAGTGGTCGCCGAAGGCGGCTCGGCCGCCCAGGCCGAAGCCCGGCGCATCCTCAAGGAGATTGGCTGAGATAATCGGCCCATCCCATCGCACAACGGCCGGGGCGACCCGGCCTTTTTTTGAGCAATCCATGCGCTACGCGCTCGGCATCGAATACGACGGCAGCCCATTCCTGGGCTGGCAGCGGCACGGCGGCGGCCCGACGGTGCAGGCGGCAGTTGAGCTGGCCTTGAGCCAGGTCGCCGATGCGCCAGTACTGGTGGTTTGCGCGGGCCGGACCGACGCCGGCGTGCACGCAGCCTGCCAGGTCGTGCACTTCGACAGCGAGGCGCCGCGCAGCGATCGCGCCTGGGTGCTTGGCAGCAACACCCGTCTGCCGCCGTCGGTGCGCATGCTCTGGTGCCAGCAGGTAGGCGATGAATTTCACGCCCGCTACGGCGCACGTGCGCGATCCTATCGCTATCGAATCCTCAACCGTGCCATCGCACCTGCCATGCAACGCCAGTTTCTAAGTTGGGAACGCCAGGCGCTCGATGCCGAGGCGATGCATCGTGCCGCGCAGCCGCTGCTCGGCGAACACGACTTCAGCGCCTTCCGCACCGCGCAATGCCAGGCGCGACACCCGAACCGCGCATTACATTCGATCAGCGTGACGCGCCTGGACGAACAGTTGCTCATCGACGTGCAGGCCAACGCCTTCCTGCACCATATGGTGCGCAACATCGTCGGCAGCCTGCTGCTGGTCGGGCGCGGTGAGCAGCCGGAATCGTGGCCGGCCGAGCTGCTGGCCGGACGCGATCGCACCGTTGCGGGCCCTACGGCGCCGGCGGCGGGACTGGTTTTCCTTGGGCCGAAGTTCCCGGCCGAGTGGAACTTGCCGATGCAGGTGACGCTGTGACGCGGAGCCGGACGCGAGTTAAATTCTGCGGGCTGACGCGACCGGGTGACGTGCGCCTGGCTTGTGAACTTGGCGTCGACGCACTGGGTTTCGTGATGGTGCCTGGCAGTCCGCGCGCGCTTTCGCCCGGCGATTTGCCGGGCTTGCGCGCCGCGGTGTCGCCCATGGTCGACGTGGTTGCCTTGTTCATGGACTGCCCGGGCGGCGCGGTCATGGATGCGGTGCGGCGGCTGCGGCCATCGCTGCTGCAGTTCCATGGCAGTGAGCGAGACGCGTTCTGCCGCGGCTTCGGCGTACCTTTCATCAAGACGCTGCCGATGGGCGCGGGCGCCGAGGATCCGCTCATTGCCGCGCGACGTTATCCATCAGCGCTCGGCTTCCTGCTCGACGGACACGCCCCCGGCGAAAGCGGCGGCCGCGGCCATGCCTTTGACTGGGCGCAAGCACCGCGCCTCGACGCCACGGTATTCCTTGCCGGCGGGCTTGGCGTAGACAATGTCGGCCGGGCAATCCGCCAGATGCGTCCGTATGCGGTGGATGTCAGTAGTGGCATTGAAAGCTCGCCCGGCCACAAGGACGGAATAAAAATGCAGCAATTCCTGGAAGAGGTGCAACGTGCCGATCGCGACTGAACACGCTGGAAGTCATCCCCCGATCGGCGAAATCGCCGACTACCATGCCTACCCCGATGCCAGCGGGCATTTCGGCATCTACGGTGGCTCCTTTGTTTCCGAAACGCTGCTCGCGCCGTTGGCCGAACTTGCGGCAGCGTACGACCACCACCGGGTGCAGCCGGAATTCATCGCCGAACTTGCGCATGACTACAAACATTATGTCGGCCGCCCCAGTCCCATCTACGAAGCCGTCGGGCTGACCCGGCATGTCGGCGGCGCGCGCATCCTGCTCAAGCGCGAGGACCTCAACCACACCGGCGCGCACAAGATCAACAACACCATCGGCCAGGCAATGCTGGCAAGGCGCATGGGCAAGACCCGCATCATCGCCGAGACCGGCGCCGGCCAGCACGGCGTTGCATCCGCGACCGTGGCCGCTCGTTTGGGCCTGGAGTGCGTGGTGTACATGGGCGCGGTCGACATGGAACGCCAGGCGATCAACGTGTTCCGGATGAAGCTCCTTGGTGCCACGGTGGTGCCGGTGCATTCGGGATCGAAAACGCTAAAGGACGCCTTGAACGAGGCGATGCGCGATTGGGTGTCGAACGTCCACGACACCTTCTACATCATCGGCACTGCCGCGGGCCCCAGCCCCTATCCACGCATGGTGCGCGATTTCAATGCCGTGGTCGGCCGTGAATCACGGCAGCAGATGCTCGAGGAATACCAGCGCCTGCCCGACGCAGTTGTTGCCTGCGTGGGCGGCGGCTCGAACGCGATCGGCATGTTCCACGCCTTCCTCAATGATGCAAGCGTTGCCCTGATTGGCGCGGAGGCCGCAGGCGAGGGCATTGAAACCGGCCGCCATGCCGCGTCGTTGAGCGCCGGGCGCCCGGGCGTGCTGCATGGCAATCGAACCTACCTGATCTGCGATGACGACGGCCAGATCATCGAGACGCATTCGATTTCGGCGGGCCTGGATTACCCTGGCGTCGGACCCGAGCACGCCTTCCTGAAGGACACCGGCCGCGCACGCTATGTCGGCGTGACCGATGCCGAGTGCATGGAAGCGTTCCACCTGCTCGCGCGCACTGAAGGCATCCTTGCCGCGCTTGAATCCAGCCACGCCATTGCCCAGGCCATGAAGCTCGCGCGCGACATGCCGCGCGATGCGCTGGTGCTGGCGAATCTTTCCGGCCGCGGCGACAAGGACATCTACACCATCGCGCAACGCGAAGGCCTTCGCCTGTGACTGCGCAAGCGATGATGCCGGCGCGCATTCCCGCGTTGTTCTCGCGCCTGGCCGTGGCCAGGCGTAAGGCGCTGGTGCCCTTCATCACCGCTGGCGACCCGTCGCTGCAGGCGACCGTCGCGATCATGCATGCGCTGGTGCGTGGCGGCGCCGATCTGATTGAATTGGGCGTGCCTTTTTCCGATCCCATGGCCGACGGGCCGGTGATCCAGCGCAGTTCCGAGCGTGCCTTGGCGCGTGGCGTGGGCACCGCCGACGTGTTTGATTTCGTCCGTGAATTCCGCAGCGTCGATGACATCACGCCGGTAGTGCTGATGGGCTACCTCAATCCGGTGGAGGTGCGCGGCGCGGACGCGTACGCGGCGCAGGCTGCGTCTGCGGGCGTGGATGGCGTGCTGCTGGTCGACCTGCCGGCGGAGGAAGCCGGCACGTTCCGGGACAGTTTCAATGCCCATGGCGTGCAGTTGATTTCGCTGGCCGCTCCAACCACTTCACCCGAACGCCTGCAGTGTGTTGCCGATAGCGCGCAGGGTTATCTGTACTACGTAAGCTATGCCGGCGTAACCGGCGCCAGCCTGGGCGACACGGGCGGCATCGGCGCGCGGACGCGGGCCTTGCGCGCAATGACAAAGGTGCCCGTGCTGATCGGTTTCGGCATCAAGGACGCCCAGTCGGCAGCGGCGATGGCGGCGCTCGCCGATGGCATCGTGGTCGGCAGCGCACTGGTCGAGCGTGTGTCCACGGCCGCCGATGCGCAGGAGGCGGCGCAATGGGCACAGGACTTCATCGAGCCGCTACGCGCGGCGCTGGATGCCTGAATCCGGCGCCCGGCCGGGCCCGGCACGGACGGCTGGGCTCGCGGCAATTGGGCTAAACTGCCGGCAACGAAGCTGGCTGCGAGTGGCTCGATGAGTTGGTTGACCAAGTTGATGCCCGCGCGCATACGCACCCAGGGCGGTGGCAAGCGCGGCGTGCCCGAGGGCCTGTGGGAAAAATGCGACAGCTGCGGCACCGCGCTGTACGGCCCGGAGCTGGAGAAAAACCTGCGCGTGTGCCCGAAGTGCAGCCACCACGGCTACATCGGCGCGCGCGAACGCCTGGCATCCTTCCTCGACGATGACAACGGCGAGGAACTCGGTGCCGACCTCGCGCCGGTCGATGCGCTGCACTTCAAGGACCAGAAAAAATACGCGGACCGGATCAAGTCGTCGCAGAAAAGCACCGGTGAAAGCGACGCGCTTATCTCCGTACACGGACGGCTGCACGGCCGCGATATTTGCGCGAGCGCATTCGAGTTCCACTTCATGGGCGGCTCGATGGGCTCGGTCGTAGGCGAGCGCTTCACCCTCGCGGCCGAACGCGCGCTGGCCGTTGGCTGCCCGATGGTGTGTTTTTCCGCGACGGGTGGCGCGCGCATGCAGGAGGGCCTGTTCTCATTGATGCAGATGGCCAAGACCTCGGCTGCGCTTGGCCGGTTGCGCGCGGCGGGATTGCCGTTTGTTTCCGTGCTCACCCATCCAACCACCGGCGGCGTGTCCGCATCGCTCGGCATGCTCGGCGACCTCAACGTGGCCGAGCCGCAGGCGCTGATCGGCTTCGCCGGCCCGCGGGTCATCGAACAAACCGTGCGGGAAACTTTGCCGGAAGGCTTCCAGCGTTCCGAATTCCTGGTCGAGCATGGCGCCATCGACCTGATCATCGACCGCCGGCAGATGCGCGACCGGCTTGCGGCCCTGCTCGCGTTGATGATGAGGCAGCCGGCCGTGGCGCTGGCGGAAGACTGAGCGCATGACCCAGCGCAGGTATTTCGGCACCGACGGCATCCGTGGACGCGTTGGCGAGGGGCCGATCTCGGCAGACTTCATGTTACGCCTCGGGCGCGCGGCCGGCCGCGTGCTGGCGGGGGACAAGCCGCACGCCACGGTAGTGATCGGCAAGGACACGCGCATCTCCGGCTACATGTTCGAATCGGCGCTGGAAGCGGGGCTTGTCGCGGCCGGGGCCGACGTGAGCATGCTCGGGCCGATGCCGACGCCCGCGGTCGCCTACCTGACGCGTTCGCTACGCGCCGACGCCGGAATCGTCATTTCCGCCTCGCACAATCCCCACGAAGACAACGGCATCAAGTTTTTTTCCGCGCTCGGTGAAAAACTTGCCGACCGCGTCGAGGCGGCGATCGAGGAAGAGCTGCAAGGACCATTCACCACGGTCGCCTCCGGAAAACTCGGCAAGGTAGTGCGCATCCGCGACGCGCTGACCCGTTACGGCGAATTCTGCAAGGCCAGCGTGCCGGATACGTTCAAGCTCGGTGGCATGAAAGTCGCGCTGGATTGTGCGCACGGGGCAACTTACCAGGTTGCGCCAACGGTGTTCACCGAACTCGGCGCCACCGTCAGCGCGATCGGCGTGCAACCCGACGGCTTGAATATCAACGATGGCGTCGGCTCGATGCATCCGCAGGCGCTCATCGATCACGTGCGCGAGACCGGCGCGCAGATCGGCATTGCTTTCGACGGCGATGGTGACCGGCTGATCATGGTCGACGAGGACGGCCGGCTGCACGATGGCGATGCGCTGATCTATTTGCTCGCGCTGGACTGGCGCGACAACGGGCGGCTGCGCGGACCCGTGGTCGGTACGCTGATGACCAATTTCGCGCTCGAGCAGGCGCTGTCCGACGCCGGCATCGAGTTCATCCGCGCCCGTGTCGGCGACCGCTTCGTGCACCAGGCGCTGGTCGAGCGCGGGGGCATGCTGGGCGGCGAAGCATCCGGCCATTTGTTGTGCCTGGACAGCGCGAGTACCGGCGATGCGATCGTCGCCGCCTTGCAGGTGCTGGAGTCGCTGGTGCGCCAGGGCAAGACGCTGGGCCAGGCGTTGGCTGGTTATCGACCGCTGCCGCAGAAGACAGTCAACGTGCGCGTCAGCAGCCAGGCGCGGCCATTGGACGCGCCAGCGGTGCAGGCGGCGCAGGCGCTGGCAGAAGCTGCGCTGGAGGGCCGGGGACGCCTGGTGTTGCGGCCCTCCGGAACCGAGCCGGTGGTTCGCGTGACGGTGGAAGCCGCCGATGCCGCCCTGATGCAACTGGTGCTCGAGCAGTTGTCCGGCGCCGTGCGCGCCGCTGTCTGACCGGGCACGAATCCATGCCGCTTCCGGCAAGCGCCGGGCAATGAGCGTGATCCCCACCCTGGACATTCGCCGCTTCGAAAGCGAACCGGCCGCTTTTGTTGCCGAAATCGGCGACACCTATCGTCGGTGGGGCTTCTGCGGCATCAGCCATCACGGCATCCCGGCATCGACCATCGATGACGCGTACGCGGCGTTCGTGGAATTCTTCGCGTTGCCCTATGCGGTCAAGCGCAAGTATCACCAGCCCGGCACTGGCGGCGCGCGCGGCTACACCCCATTCGGCATCGAAACTGCGAAAGGCGCCGAATATCCGGACCTGAAGGAATTTTTCCACATCGGCCGCGAGCTGCCGCCGGGGTCGCGCTACGCCGACGTGATGGCGCCCAATGTCTGGCCCGTGGAAGTCGATCTTTTCCGCGAGCGTGCTTACGCGCTGTACCAGCAGCTGGACGCGCTAGGCAGCCGCGTCCTGTCAGCGCTGGCGCTGCACCTGGGCTTGGCGCGGGACTATTTTGTCGAGCACACAGGCTGCGGCAATTCCATATTGCGGCCTATCCATTACCCGCCCATCAGCCTGGATGAGGTGCCCAACGTCCGCGCTGGCGCGCACGAGGACATCAACCTGATCACCTTGCTGGTCGGGGCCAGCGCAGAGGGTCTTGAAGTGCTGGCGCAGGACGGCCGCTGGTTGCCGTTCACCGCCAGCGGCGACACCATCGTCGTCAACATCGGCGACATGCTGCAACGGTTGAGCAACCACGTCTACCCGTCCACCACGCACCGCGTGGTCAATCCGCGTGGCGATGCGGCACGGCGCCCGCGTTACTCAACGCCGTTCTTCCTGCACCCGAACCCGGACTTCCTGATCAACACGCTGCCCGGATGCATCAGCGCTGGAAGCCCGAACCTTTATCCGGAATCGATCACCGCCAACGATTACCTGCTGGAGCGGTTGCGTGAAATCAAGCTTGCCTGAATGCGGACACACGCAAATGCGTCGCCATTCGCGGTTGCAGAATTCACGCCATCCAGAAAAAAACAGCGGCCATTCTTTTTTCGGCGAGCTCATGGCCCCAGTAGGCGGTGGCGCTGTGTACAAGATTGCCGCGATAAACCAGCAGGCGGTTGAAGCGATGCGCGATGCGCAAATCCTCGACGAAGGAATTGGCGGGGATGAAACGCGCACCCAAGGCTTCCACCAGGTTGGCGTGCGTGCCACCGACCATGTTGCCGCCGAGTTGCCCACCAAGCAGGCGCTGGCGATAGAAGCTGGTACCGCAATCGTCCGGAACGTCCGGATTCAGATACAACACCGCAGCGAAACGGCACAGCTTGCGTGAATCGGTGTGCGGCCGCGGACCGCATTCGTCCTCGCCGACGACCTGCACGCAGTTGTGGTTGAGGCGCGCGCCATCGGGCGCGCTTTCCACCCACAGCTTTTTCGAATCCGTCGCCTTGCGCACCCATGACTCCAGGCCCGCCAACTCGTCCTGGAGCAATCCGGGAATTCCACGCAGGCCCGGCCAACTTTCCGGCTTGCGCGGGTAACCCTCGATCCAGTCGGTGCGCGCCAGGCAGCGCTCGCGCACGGCCATGGGGTCGGGCAGGGCGTCGTCGAGCAGCCAGTAGTCACGGCCGAGCGTGGGCTTGCGGTAGGGCAGGTTGTTCATCGCGATTGCAGCGTCGTGCCGCGGCGGCGAAGCTCAGTTTTCATCGCGGAAGTCCTTCGACTTGCTCGCCACCAAAGCCCGCGCAAGACCATCCGGCAAGTACTTCGTCGCCATCGCTACCGCCTGGTTGACCCGACCGGTCACCACGCGTGTCGTGCCCGACTCGACAGCATCCACGCCGACGCGCGCAACGTGCTCGCTGCTCGACCACAGAAGTTTGGGCAATCGCGACACTTTCTCGCGCATGCCGTTGACATCGTGGAACTCGGAGTAGGTGAAGCCCGGGCAAAGCGCAGTCACGTGCACGCCGCGAGGCGCCATTTCCAGCGCCAGGCATTCGCTGAAACGGATCAGCCAGGCCTTGGTCGCGCCGTAAAGGGTGTGTCCTGCCGACGCCGGAACCAGCCCGGCCAGCGAAGCGACGTTCAGCACGCGCCCACGGCCCGCGGCTTCCATCGAGGGAAGGTAAAGATGCGTCAGGTGGCCGACCGCCCCGATCATGACCTGCAGGAAATCGGCATGGGTGCGCCAGTCGTTCGACAGGAAGCGGCCCGGCACGCCGTAACCGGCATTGTTGACCAGGGTGTCGATGTGCAGGCCGAGCGACTGTGTAGCAGCGAACAGCGCGGTGGGCGCATTGATATCGGCGAGATCGGCAGCGATGACTTCGCAACGCACCAGCGCGCCCAATTCATCGGCCAACTGGCGCAAGCGGTCTTCGCGCCTTGCAGTAAGCACGAGCGGGCGGCCGCGGCGCGCGTATTCACGGGCGATCTGCGCGCCAATGCCGCTGGATGCGCCGGTGATCAATACGTAGCCGGGACCGGCGGGATGAGGCATCGCGAACTCCTGAACTGGCGGCAATTGTGCAGCCTTTGGCTGGCGCCCGCGCTATTCTTGGCGTCGGTCCGGGGAGAAAGCCATGCGCCAGAGAATCGTTGCCGGAAACTGGAAGCTGCATGGCGATCGCCTGTTCGCTCGCAAGCTGCTCGATGAGATAGCGCAGGCGCGGCCAGAAGGCGTGTGTCTCGCCATTTTCCCGCCGATGCCCTACCTCGGTGAGCTCATCGAACGCTACGTTCCCCTCGGCCTGGAGTTCGGCGCGCAGGACGTGGACGCCAATGACCAGGGCGCTTACACCGGCGAGGTGTCGCCGCGGATGCTGCTGGATGTAGGCTGCCGCTTCACCCTGGTCGGGCATTCCGAGCGCAGGCACTTCCACAAAGAAACCTCAGAGGACGTCGCACGCAAGTTCATCGCCGCCAAGCGTGCCGGCCTCGTCCCTATCCTGTGCGTGGGCGAAACATTGCACCAGCGTGAGGCGGGGCAAACGCAGTGGGCCATCGAGCGTCAACTGGCGCCGGTGCTGGCCATGGCCGGGCCGCATGCCTTCGAGCGCGCGGTGCTGGCTTATGAACCGGTGTGGGCCATCGGCACCGGCCGCAACGCCTCGCCGGCCCAGGCCCAGGAGGTTCACGCGTTCATCCGTGGCGAACTGCGCGCCCTGGATGCTAACATTGCGGGCTCGCTGCCGATCTTGTATGGCGGCAGCGTCAAACCCGCCAATGCCGCCGAACTGTTTTCGCAGCCGGACGTCGATGGTGGCCTGATCGGGGGCGGGTCCCTGGTCGCCCAGGATTTCCTTGCCATCGCCGCGGCGGCGGTACGACGATAGAAAACTCATGATCCATACCTTGCTCAACGTGTTCTATGTGCTGATCGCCATCGCGATCATCGTGCTGATCCTGCTGCAACGCGGCGCTGGTGCCCAGGCCGGTTCCGGTTTTGGCGCGGGTGCGTCCGGCACCGTGTTCGGTGCACGTGGCTCGGCGAACTTCCTGTCCAGTTCAACCAAGTGGCTGGCCGGCGTGTTTTTTGCGCTAAGCCTGTTCATGGCCTGGCAGGCGAGCCGCGGAGCGCATGCGAAGCCGGACAAGGTGGATCTCGGCGTAATGTCCGACTTGCCCGCTGCCGGCAGCAAACCGGCGTTGCCAGGCGGCACGGCCTTACCGCCGGCGCCGAGCTCGAATCCGCCATCCGGGAATCTGTTCGCACCTTTGCCAGCGGCACCTCAGGCTGCGCCTGCAATCGCGCCGGCCGCGACCGCGCCCGCTCCGACATCGATCATTGCGCCGGCAAAATCGTCGCCCACGCCGCCTGCGACGACACCGCCGGCAGGCAAGGGCGGCTGATCGGCTGGTACAATTACAAGGCCGGCACCGGTAACGGTGTGGGCAGCAAAAAATGCCCAGATGGCGGAATTGGTAGACGCACTACCTTGAGGTGGTAGCGACTTAGGTCGTAGGGGTTCGAGTCCCCTTTTGGGCACCAGACACAGGATCGGCCGTCGCCCCAACACCGGGCGGCGGACTGAAAACGCGCCCACCGGCGCTGGCAACGGAGTCGTCATGCTGGGCGAATATCTGCCGATACTGCTGTTCCTCGCGGTCTCAACCGTAGTGGGCGTGTCGCTGCTGGTGTTGGGCAACCTGCTCGGTCCCAACCACCCGAACGCCGAAAAACTGTCGCCATATGAATGCGGCTTCGAGGCGTTCGAAGATGCGCACATGCAGTTCGACGTGCGTTATTACCTCGTCGCCATCCTGTTCATCGCCTTCGACCTGGAAATCGCCTTCGTGTTTCCGTGGGCGGTGATTTTCCGCAGCCTCGGCATGATCGGACTGGTCGAGATGGGCATCTTCCTTGGGCTGCTGGTGCTCGGCTTCATCTATGTGTGGAAGAAAGGCGCGCTCGAATGGGAGTGATCCAGTCCCTGTCGGATGCCATGCACAACCCGGTGCCGATCTCGACGGTCGACGACATCCTGCGCCCCGGCACCGATAATCCGATGGTCGAGCGCGGCTTCGCCACCACCAGCATCGATTCGCTGATCAACTGGGCGCGCACCGGCTCGATGTGGCCGATGACTTTTGGCCTGGCCTGTTGCGCGGTCGAGATGATGCACGCGGGCGCGGCACGGCTGGACCTGGACCGGTATGGCGTGGTGTTCCGCCCCTCGCCGCGGCAGGCGGACGTGATGATCGTCGCCGGTACGCTGGTCAACAAGATGGCGCCGGCGCTGCGCAAGGTTTACGACCAGATGCCGGACCCGAAGTGGGTCATATCAATGGGCAGCTGCGCCAATGGTGGCGGCTACTACCATTATTCCTACGCCGTCGTGCGCGGCTGCGATCGCATCGTGCCGGTGGACATCTACGTGCCCGGCTGCCCGCCGACTGCCGAAGCGCTGGTCTACGGCATCCTGCAGCTGATGAAAAAAATCCGCCGCACCAACACGATCGCGCGCTGAGCCATGGCCGAACTTACGCACACGCTGGCAGAACGGATCAAGACACGCTTCGGCGAGCGCGCGCTGTCGGTGATCACTGCCATTGGCGAGGTCACGCTGGAGGTTGGCCCGGCAGCATGGCTCGAGGTCATCGCAGCGTTGCGCGATGACGTCGAGTTCGGCTTCGAGCAGCTGATGGATTTGTGCGGCGTTGATTACCTGAGCTACGGCGATGACGAGTGGGAAACCTCCGACGTAAGCTCGGAAGGCTTTTCGCGGGGCGTTGAAGGCCTGGGCGCTGGCCGCTTCGACTGGGAACACCGGCCGCTCGGCCGTGGCCCCGACCGGCGCTTTGCGGTGGTGGTGCACCTGCTGTCGGTACGCCATAACCGCCGCGTACGCGTGCGTTGCTTCGCCGCCGACAACGACTTGCCGGTGGTGCCTTCGCTGGTCAGCCTGTATCCGGTCGCCGACTGGTTCGAGCGCGAAGCCTTCGACTTGTTCGGCATCATCTTCGACGGCCACCCGGACCTGCGTCGGATCCTCACCGACTACGGCTTCGTCGGCCATCCGTTCAGCAAGGATTTCCCGATGATCGGCAACGTCGAGGTCCGCTACGACGCCGAGAAAAAACGCGTCATCTACCAGCCGGTGACCATCGAGCCGCGGGTCAACGTGCCGCGCGTGGTACGCGAGGATTCTCGCTGGCAGCAGTCGGCCGCCGAACAGCCGCAGCAGGTGAAGAAATGACCAGCACCGCCAGCGCCGGTCCGGAAATCCGCAACTACACGCTGAATTTCGGGCCACAGCATCCGGCCGCGCACGGCGTGTTGCGCTTGGTGCTTGAGATGGACGGCGAAGTGGTGCAGCGCGCCGACCCGCATATCGGCCTTTTGCATCGCGGCACCGAAAAACTCGCCGAGTCCAAGGCCTACAACCAGTCGATCGGTTACATGGACCGCCTCGACTACGTTTCGATGATGTGCAACGAGCATGCTTACGTGCGCGCCATCGAAACCCTGATCGGCCTGGAAGTCCCCGAGCGCGCGCAGTACATCCGCACGATGTTCGACGAGATCACCCGCATCCTCAACCACCTGATGTGGATCGGCTCCAACGGGCTCGACCTCGGCGCGATGGCGGTGTTCCTGTACGCCTTCCGCGAGCGTGAAGAGTTGATGGATTGCTACGAAGCGGTGTCTGGCGCGCGCATGCACGCCACCTACTACCGTCCGGGCGGCGTCTACCGCGACCTGCCGGACGAAATGCCGAAGTACCGCGAGTCTCCCTGGCGCAAGGGCGCGGACCTGACGCGCTCCAACCAGTGGCGCGAAGGCTCCATGCTGGATTTCCTCGACGCCTTCACGAGCGATTTCCCGCGCCGCGTCGATGAATACGAAACCCTGCTCACCGACAACCGCATCTGGAAGCAGCGCACGGTCGGCATCGGCGTGGTGCCGCCGGAAATGGCGCTGGCCTGGGGCATGAGTGGGCCGATGCTGCGCGCCTCCGGGATCGCCTGGGACCTGCGCAAGAAACAGCCATACGCGTGCTACGACAAAGTCGACTTCGACGTGCCGGTTGGCGTAAAGGGTGACTGCTACGACCGCTACCTTGTGCGTGTCGAGGAGATGCGCCAGTCCAACCGCATCATCAAGCAATGCATCGCCTGGCTGCGCCGCAATCCGGGCCTGGTGATGGCCAAGAACTTCAAGGTCTCGCCGCCGTCGCGCGAGGAAATGAAGGACGACATGGAAGCGCTGATCCATCACTTCAAATTGTTCAGCGAAGGTTACAGCGTACCCGCGGGCGAAGTTTATTCCGCAGTCGAAGGCCCCAAGGGCGAGTTCGGCGTGTACATGATTTCCGATGGCGCCAACAAGCCGTTTCGCCTCAAGGTTCGCGCGCCCGGGTTTGCGCACCTGTCCTCCATGGACACGATCGTGCGCGGGCACATGCTGCCCGACGTCGTTGCCATGATCGGTACCTATGACATCGTTTTCGGTGAGATCGACCGATGAAAGCCACCGGCAATTTTGCGGCCTGCCAGCACGTCGACCCGATGCTGGCGCTGACCCCGGCCACCCGCGAGCACATCGACCATTGGGTGGCGAAATTCCCGCCCGATCGCAAGCGATCGGCAGTGATTCAGGGATTGATGGCCGCGCAGGAACAGAACGGCGGCTGGCTGACCGACGAGCTGATGGCGGCGGTGGCCAAGTACCTCGAATTGCCGCCGGTATGGGCCTACGAGGTCGCCACCTTTTACTCGATGTTCGACTTGCAACCGGTCGGCAAGCACAAGGTCGCCATCTGCACCAACATCAGTTGCTGGCTCAACGGCGCCGAAGACCTGGTCCGCCACGCCGAGCGCAAGCTCGGTTGCGCGCACGGTGGCACCAGCAGCGATGGCCGCGTCACGCTGAAGATCGAAGAAGAATGCCTGGCGGCCTGCGCCGGCGCACCGATGATGGTCATTGATGGCCATTACCACGAGCGCCTGACGCCGGAAAAGATGGATGAACTGTTCGACGGATTGAGCTGAGGATCAGCATGGCGCAGCAACCCATCAACGGTCCGGTCGGCCCGGCTCCGCAGGAGCACAGCGTGGTGCTGACCACGTTGCACTTCGACAAGCCGTGGTCGTATGAGAATTATCTCAAGACCGGCGGCTACGAGGCCTTGCGCAAGATACTCAGTGAAAAAATGCCGCAGGAACAGGTCATCGACCTGGTCAAGCAGTCGGGTTTGCGCGGCCGTGGCGGCGCTGGTTTCCCGACCGGGCTGAAGTGGAGCTTCATGCCGCGCACCGCGCCCGGTCAGAAATACATCCTGTGCAATTCCGACGAGTCCGAGCCCGGCACCTGCAAGGACCGCGACATCCTGCGCTACAACCCGCATTCCGTGATTGAAGGCATGGCCATTGCCTGCTACGCCACCGGCTGTAATACCGCCTACAACTACCTGCGTGGCGAATTCCACCACGAGCCTTACGAGCATTTCGAGGAGGCGCTGACGGAAGCCTACGCGAATGGCTGGCTGGGCAAGAACGTGCAGGGCTCCGGGCTGGACATCGACATCCACACCGCGCTTGGCGCCGGCGCTTATATCTGCGGCGAAGAGACCGCCATGATGGAATCGCTGGAAGGCAAGAAAGGGCAGCCGCGCTACAAGCCGCCATTCCCGGCAAATTACGGCTTGTTCGGCCGGCCGACGACAATCAACAATACCGAAACCTATGCCTCGGTGCCGGCGATCATCCGCAACGGCGCCGACTGGTTCCTGAAACTTGGCAAGCCGAACAATGGCGGCCCGAAGATTTTTTCGGTATCCGGCCACGTCAACAATCCGGGCAACTTCGAAGTGCGCCTGGGCACCCCTTTTGCCGACCTGCTGGCACTTGCCGGCGGCGTGCGCGAAGGCCGCAAATTGAAAGCAGTAATTCCGGGCGGATCATCCATGCCGGTGCTGCCCGCCGAACTGATGATGGCCTGCACGATGGACTACGACTCCATCCAGAAGGCCGGCTCCGGCCTGGGTTCCGGCGCGGTCATCGTGATGGACGACAGTACCTGCATGGTTCGGGCTTGCCAGCGCATCTCGCGTTTCTACTACGCGGAAAGCTGTGGCCAGTGCACGCCGTGCCGCGAGGGCACCGGCTGGATGTATCGCGTGCTGACCCGCATCGTCGAGGGCAACGCGACCATGGACGATTTGCAGATGCTGAAGTCCGCGGCCGGGCAGATCGAAGGCCATACCATCTGCGCATTTGGTGAAGCTGCTGCGTGGCCAGTGCAGGGCATGCTGCGGCACTACTGGCACGAGTTCGAGTTCGCCATCCTTAACAAGCGCTTCCTGGTCGACGAGCCGCCGGCCGCAAGCGTCGTGGACGTGGAGCAGGCCGCATGAGCGCCGCACCGACTGCCACCGCCACCGACGTGGTCAACATCGAGATCGATGGCGTGGCCATGCAGGCGCTGAAGGGATCGATGATCATCCATGCCTCCGACAAGGCCGGCATACCGATCCCGCGTTTTTGCTATCACGAAAAACTCCCGATCGCCGCGAACTGTCGCATGTGCCTGGTCGACGTGGAAAAAATGCCGAAGCCAGCGCCAGCCTGCGCCACGCCGGTGATGGAAGGCATGAAGGTGTACACGCAGACGCGGCGCGCGCTCGATGCACAGCGCAACGTCATGGAATTTCTGCTGGTCAACCATCCGCTGGATTGCCCGATCTGCGACCAAGGGGGTGAGTGCGAACTCCAGGATGTCTCTATGGGTTACGGCAGGTCGGTCTCACGCTATGTCGACCGCAAACGAGTGATCGCCGACGAAGACCTGGGCCCGCTGGTCGCCACCGACATGACCCGCTGCATTCAGTGCACGCGCTGCATCCGCTTCACAGCGGACATCGCCGGCACCTTCGAGCTCGGCGGCATGAGCCGGGGCGAAGCGCTGCAGATCGGCACCTACGATGGCAAGCCACTGATGACCGAACTGTCCGGCAACGTCATCGACGTATGCCCGGTCGGCGCGCTGACCAACAAGGTGTTCCGTTTCCGCGCGCGGCCGTGGGAGCTGATCGCGCGCAGCTCTTTCGGTTACCACGATGCGCTGGGTTCCAACCTGCATCTGCACATCCATCGCGGCGAAGTGGTGCGCACCGTGCCGCGCGACAACGAAGCGATCAACGAATGCTGGCTGTCCGACCGCGACCGTTATTCGCACCAGGGTCTGTATGCTGCAGATCGCGCATTGCGGCCGATGCTGCGCGATGGCGACAGCTGGCGCGAAGCCGCTTGGGAAGAAGCGTTGCAAGTTGCCGCCGCTGTGCTGCGCGAGACGGCGCCGGAGCAGTTGGGCGTGCTCGCGCATCCGGCCACTTCCAACGAGGAAGGGCTGCTGCTTGGCGCCATGGCCGCGGCACTGGGCACCGGCAACGTCGATCACCGCTTGTCGCAGATCGACTTCGCCGATGCGCCTGTGGCACAGGCGTTCGCCATGCCGGTCGCGGCAATGGAGAAGGCGGCGGTGGTTCTGCTGGTCGGCTGCAACATCCGCCACGAATTGCCGCTGCTGCACCAGCGCCTGCTCAAGGCCAGCAAGCACGGCAGCAAGATCTACGCGATCAATCCGGTGGATTTCGATTTCGCGTTCCGACTAAATGGCTCGCGGCTGGTGGCGCCGTCAGCCCTGGCAGGTGCGCTGGCCGCGCTTGGCCGCGCGGCTGGAGCGAGCGTTCCAGAGTCGATCGACGGCAGCGCCGGGGATGCGGCACCCGAGTGGGCCGACGCGCTCAAGGCGGCCGGTTCGAATGCCGTGATCATGCTGGGCGAGCTGGCTGAAAATCATCCGCAGGCCTCGCGCATACGCGCTGCGGCGCAGGCCCTGGCGACAGCGACTGGCGCCAAGGTCAATCGCATCCCGCAAGGTGCAAACGCGGTTGGTCTGTCGACTCTCGGTTTGTTGCCCAGGGGGCAGGGCGCTCATGTTGCGGCAATGCTGGACAAGCCGCTGCAGTCCTATGTGCTGTTCGGCATCGAGCCGCAGTACGATTTCGCGCGGGGCCTCGACGCGCTGCGCGCGTTGTCGGCGGCAAAGGTAATCGCCTTCGCCGCGTTCGCGTCCGAAGACCTCAAGCGTGTCGCCGACATCATCCTGCCGATCGGCCTGCTGCCCGAGATGGAAGCGACGCTGACCAATCTGGACGGCGTCGAGCAGACCAGCGCGGCAGGTGGCAAGCTTCCGGGTGAAGCGCGCTCAGGCTGGCGCGTGCTGCGCGCATTGGTCGAGACGCTCGCGTTGCCTGGCTTCGATTTCACCAACATTGCCGGCCTTCGCGCCCGCGCTCGCGGTCCGGAAGGTGTCCTGGTTCCTGCCGAAGGCCTGGCCGCCGCGCCGGCCCATACGACAGTCCCCGGCGAGCTCGAGCGCATCGTCAGTTCGCCGATATATCGCGGTGATGCGGTCCTCAGGCGCGCCACCGCCCTCAACGCTCATCCACTGAGCACCGGTGCCCAGGCGCGGATCAATCCCGCTGACGCCGCGCGTCTAGGGCTTGCTGATGGCGTGATGTGCAAGATAGGCGATGGCGTCGGCACGTGTGCCTTGCCAGTTTCGGTTTCGCCCCGCGTCGCGCCCGGTAGCGTGTGGATCGAATCCAATCATGAAGCCACCGCGCCACTGTCACCCACTGCTGCCCTCGCCGTGACCGGAGCCTGAGCGTGTTCGATCCGATGCGCGACATGTTCCTGCACCTGGGCACCATCGGCCTGCTGCTGTGGACGCTTCTGAAGGTGCTGGCGATCACCATCCCGCTGATCGTCTCGGTCGCCTTCTACACGCTCGCCGAGCGCAAGGTGATTGGCTGGATGCACGTGCGCCACGGGCCGCAGTTCGTCGGCGGCCTGTTCGGGATCGGCTGGATCCAGGCGTTTGCGGACGTGTTCAAGATGCTGTTCAAGGAGCTTATCGTCCCGACCAACGCCAGTCCGTTCCTGTATCGGCTGGCACCGGTGCTCGCGCTCGCGCCGGCCTTCGCGGCCTGGGCGGTCATTCCGTTCAACGACGGCGCGGTACTGGCAAACGTCAACGCCGGCTTGCTGGTGCTGCTCGCGCTGACCTCGATGGGCGTCTACGGCATCATCCTTGGCGGCTGGGCATCGAATTCGAAGTACGCGATCCTCGGCGCCTTGCGCTCGGCCGCGCAGGTGATCAGCTACGAGATAGCGATGGGCTTCGCGCTGGTCGGCGTGCTGGTGGCGGCGGGCAGCATGAACCTGACCGCGATCGTCAACGCGCAGGCCGGCAATAGCGGCTTCTTCGAGTTCTTCTTCGTGCCGCTGTTCCCGCTGTTCATCATCTACTTCATTTCCGGCGTGGCGGAAACCAACCGCGCGCCTTTTGACGTTGCCGAGGGCGAGTCGGAAATCGTCGCCGGCTTCCACGTAGAATATTCCGGATCGGCTTTCGCCATATTCTTCCTGGCTGAATACGCGAACATGATCCTGGTCAGTTTCCTGACCGCGCTGCTGTTTTTTGGCGGCTGGCTGTCGCCATTCCAGGGTTGGCACGTGCCCTTCCTGTCGGCCAACGGGCCGCACTGGCTGTTTTTGAAAGCCGGATTCTTCGCATTTACCTACCTGTGGTTCCGCGCCAGTTTCCCGCGCTACCGCTACGACCAGATCATGCGCCTGGGCTGGAAGGTGTTCATCCCGATCACCATCGCGTGGATCTTCTTCACCGCCGTTGCCGCGTACAACAACTGGTTCGTCATAGGAGCCTGAGGCAGTCATGATGCGCGCCATTAGCTACCTAAAGAGCCTGATGCTGCTGGAATTCCTGCAGGGCCTCTGGCTGACCTTCAAGTACATGTTCAAGCCGAAGTACACGGTCAACTATCCGTTCGAAAAACTGCCCAAGTCGATCCGCTTCCGTGGCCTGCACGCGCTGCGCCGCTACCCGAACGGCGAAGAACGCTGCATCGCCTGCAAACTGTGTGAAGCGGTCTGCCCGGCCTCATGCATCACGATTGATTCGGAGCCGCGCGAAGACGGCAGCCGGCGCACCACGCGCTACGACATCGACCTGTTCAAGTGCATCTACTGCGGATTCTGCGAGGAAAGCTGCCCGGTCGATTCGATCGTGGAAACGCACATCCTCGAATACCACTTCGAAAACCGCGGCGAGAACATCGTCACCAAGCCGCAGTTGCTGGCGCTGGGTGATCGTTTCGAAGCCGAGCTCGCCGAACGCCGCGCCTCCGATGCGCGCTACCGCTGACGGCGAGGAATCCTTATGTCCTTCGAACTGATCGCCTTCTACGCCTTCGCGCTGGTCACCACGCTTGCCGCGGGCGCGGTCATCACCGTGCGCAATCCAGTGCACGCCGTGCTCAGCCTGATCCTGACCTTCTTCTCGACAGCCTGCCTGTGGCTGCTGCTGCAGGCAGAATTCCTGGGCATTGCGCTCGTGCTGGTCTACGTCGGCGCGGTGATGATCCTGTTCCTGTTCGTAGTGATGATGCTCGATATCAATATCACGCCGATCCGCGAAGGCTTTGCCCGCTATTTTCCGGTGGCGATGGTAGTGGCGGCAGTGATGCTGTTCGAGATGGTCGGGCTGATCGGCGTGCAGGGCAGTCATGCCAGCGCATCGCTATCGGCCTCCGACCCGGCCGCGGCCGCGCACATGAGCAACCTGCAATGGCTCGGGCAGGCACTGTTCACGCGCTTCATGCTGCCGTTCGAGATTGCCGCGGTGATCCTGACCGTCGCCATCGTCGTCGCGGTAATGCTTACCTTGCGCAGGCGCACCGGAACCAAGACGCAGAACCCGTCGCGCCAGGTGATGGTGCGCCGCGAAGACCGCGTCCGCCTGATCAAGATGAAGGCTGATGCACGCCTCGGGGACGACCCATGATCACACTCAACCACTACCTGATCCTCGGCGCAGTCCTGTTCAGCCTCAGCGTCGCCGGCATCATCATCAATCGCAAGAACCTGATCGTGCTGCTGATGTGCATCGAGCTGATGTTGCTCGCGGTCAACATCAACTTCATCGCCTTTTCGCGCTTCCTCGGCGATGTTTCCGGGCAGGTGTTCGTGTTCTTCATCCTGACCGTTGCCGCGGCAGAAGCGTCGATCGGCCTGGCCATCCTGGTCACGCTGTTCCGCAACCGGCGCACGATCAACGTCGCTGAACTCGATTCCCTGAAGGGCTGACCGGATGCACCCGACGCTTTCCCTGGCCAACCTGTTGATCATCGCGTTGGCGCCGCTGATCGGTGCCGTCGTGGCCGGGCTGTTCGGCCGGCAGGTCGGCCGCACTGGCGCCCATGCGGTAACCATCGCCGG
>JAYSXN010000051.1:0-7054 GCA_043717405.1 Gammaproteobacteria bacterium | reverse complement strand
CGAGCCCGATTTTCACGGCACCCATGCGCTTGAGCCCGTTGAAACTCTTCTTGGGCATGGGCAGGTGGTCGGTGAGCAGGAAGCAGCAATTGCCGTCGAACCCTTGCTTCCGTATGGATGTGCCCTTCTTGCTCAGGACAAACAGTTGGTAGCTCTCCGACAGTTCCTGCACCAGCTTTTCAAAAGCTATGGTGCGCACGACAACGCCTGCTTCCACCGGGCGACTGTGCTCCTTGCCCATCCCTTTCGAAACGTCCAAAGCCTTGGCAATCTTTTGCAGCAAGGCCTGTTCGTGGAAGCCGCCGAGATTGCGGATCTCGTTTGAACTGAAACTGATGGTCCGGGAAAAATCCTGCGTGCTTTCCAGGACAAGGTGAACCCAGACGTCGGGTCGCAGCGACTGCGCGATGAAGAACGCGTTCATCAGGGCGTGCGCGAGTATCTCGGTGTGGGCGTCCTTGCCAACTGAAGCCAAAAGCAGTTGGCTGTCGGTCGGCGCCGATCTTGCCCTGAGTACGAAGGCCCTCGTGACCATGACCCTTCCTGCTCCCTCTGCGAAAGTCCCATCTTGGCCGATCGCGCTGGCTCGGACAACGTGGCGTGAGTTTCATCTGCGATCCCGTGGTGAGCTGTTCATGACCTGCGTCAATGCGCGCCCCGGAAATCCAGAACACTCCGCACCTGCCGCCTCGTTCAACCGACTATCTGCCGCTGCTTCAACCCGAACAACGGCCGCAGCCAGCGCACCCGCTTGACCGCCTCGCCAATAAGCAGGCAGCCTACGAGTGTCGCTCCCATCAGTACAGCCGGCTCGAGCACGGCACCGAGCTTCAGCTGCGCCAGGTAATAGCCCAGCCCGACGATCAGGCTCTGGTGCAGGATGTACCACGGGTACACCGACTCGTTCGCCCACGGCAGCCAGCGGAATGGGCGATTCAACAATGCGTGGCCCCAGCCCAGGATGGCGAGCAGCATCGTCCACACGTACACGCTGCGAATGGTCCAGATCAGCAGTTGCACCCGTTGCGAAACTTCACCGCCGGAGTTTGCTATCAGCACGGCATAGGCTGCGAACGACAGCAGCGCGCAGCCCAGGCTGATGCGCCGCAATCGCACTGCCTCGTTCCAGAAACCGGCGTCGCGCGCCACCAGGTAACCGTAGAGGAACACGGTGAAGTAGATTGCATTGCGATACCAGTCGTGGATGAAATCGCCGTTGTCTGGGAAGCGCGCCTGCAGGCCTACGGTGAATGCAAGCAGCGGCAGGGTCGGCAGGAGCAGCAGTGCCGCGCCGCGCAGGCCGGTCAAGCGGGAAGTGATCGCGCGACCCACGGGTGAAGCCAGTGGTTTGGCGACCAACGCCAGCGCCAGCGTGTACATCCACAGGTACGCCAGATACCACAAGTGGTTCCATGTATAGCCGTGCTCCCAGCCGCCGAACGCGCCCTCGGGCCAGGTCTTGCCGCTGAAGTACGCCTGCAGAAATCGCCAGAACCCAGGTTCGACCACGCCTTTGCCCAGGCCCTCGACGTAGGGCTGAATGGGCACGACGAACAAAATGCCAAACACGAGCGGCAACACCAGGCGCCAATGACGCTGCCGGACGAAGCGCCAGACATGGCCGGGCTTCAACAGGAACGCCGACGCAACGCCGGAGATCATGAAGATCAGGTCCATGCGCCAGCGGTTGACGAACAACATCGGCCATTGCAGCCACTCGGCCTGGTGGATGCTCTTGACGTGCCAGGGCCAATCGAAGACGTAGAACATAGACAGGTGGTAAAGGATCAGCAGGGCGAAGGCGCTGGCGCGCAGGGCGTCGATGTCGTGGCGTCGGGTCATGGATTGCTCGCGGCGGGTACTTGCCAGCAGCTTGCCCAAGCCGCCGCAAACCCAGGCGCAGCAAGGGCTGTGCGGCCGAACGCGGTGACCAGTTGCGGGATGCTGTGACGAAGGGTGGGTCACTTTAGGCTGCCGGTCCGTAAGATGGCCGGATGACCTCCGACTCGTCCTCTGTTTTCGCCCGCTACCAGCCGTATCGCCGCAGCGTCGAGGTAGGATTCTGGGTGGTGCGCGCGCTGGTCGCGATCACCGTCAATTCCGCGGTTGTGTTGCTTGATTTGGGCAGGCTGCACGTTGCCGGCGATTTCGCAGCCTGGCAACCGGTGGTATGGGAGGCGACCAGCAACCTGATGATCCTCGCGCTGGTGCCGGCGGTGATCGCCTTCGAGCGAATCTTCCCTTTGCAACTCAGCCAATGGCGCCGTTCGGCCCCGGCGCACCTGCTCGGCAGTGTCGCCTTCTGCATGCTGCACGTGGCCGGCATGGTCGCGGCACGCAAGCTCCTCTACTGGGCGAACGGAACGCATTACAGCTTCGGCAATTGGCCGCTCGAGCTCGGCTATGAGTACCTGAAGGATTGGCAGAACTACGCGGGCATCCTGGCGATCGTCTACCTCTATCGGCTGCTGCTGTTGCGACTGCAGGGCGAGGCGCGGCTGCTGGACGCGCCCGATGATCAGCCGGCGGCGGAACCGGTCGAACGTCCCGATCGCTTCCTCGTGCGAAAGCTAGGCAAGGAATTCCTCCTGGCAGCCAACGACATCGAGTTCCTGCAGGCCTCGGGCAATTACGTCAATCTGCGGGTGCGCGGGCGCGACTATCCGCTGCGCGCGACGATGGCCGGCATCGAGCCGCGTATGGATCCGGCACGATTTGTACGCGTGCACCGCAGCTACATGGTCAACCTCGACTGCCTTGCGGAAATAGAGCCATTGGATACCGGCGATGCCCGACTGTTGATGCGCGATGGCAGCCGGGTGCCTTGCAGCCGGCGCTATCGGTCGGTTTTGAAGGGTGGTGCCGCGTGATGAAGCTGGCCGTTCTCTCGCTGGTAGTAGCGGTCTTCGCCGTGCTGGGCTTTCCCGAGACGTTTTTGATGCACGAATCCTGAATTACTGTTGACCCTGGTGACGATGACATGAAATATAGGGGTAGCGTAGGATTGAGCTTCTCAAGGCGGATGACACCAGTGCATAGAATCCCCTCCTCCAGCCGGGCAAGTGCACGCTTGCACAAGGCTTGATCGTGCCTGCTATCGGCGACGACCCAGGCGACAGGCAATCCAGTACTGACGTGCCGGGCGAAGGCAAGCGCCAGCCGACCATGCTGAAGGCTGGGGCCCTGCAGGATGCAATTTTCAACAGTGCCTACTTCTCAAGCATCGCCACCGACGAACAAGGCGTCATTCAAATCTTCAATGTCGGCGCCGAGCGCATGCTGGGCTACACGGCGCTCGATGTAGTAAACAAGATAACGCCTGCCGACATCTCCGACCCGCAAGAGTTGATTGCACGGGCAGCGGCGCTTAGCCGGGAACTGGATACACCGATTACCCCGGGCTTCGAAGCGCTGGTCTTCAAGGCTTCTCGCGGCATTGAAGACATCTACGAACTCACCTATATCCGCAAGGATGGGACACGGTTCCCGGCCGTCGTCTCAGTGACTGCGCTGCGCGATGAACACGACGCCATAATCGGGTACTTGCTGATTGGAACCGACAACAGCGCCCGTAAACACGCCGAAGATGCCCTGCGCGAAGCAGGTGCGCTGCAGAGCGCCATTTTCAACAGCGCCAATTTTTCCAGCATTGCCACCGATGCCGAGGGCGTGATCCAGATTTTCAATGTCGGTGCCGAGCGCATGCTCGGCTACACCGCTGCGGAAGTAACGAACCAAATCACTCCGGCCGACATATCCGATCCCCAGGAATTGATTTTACGCGCGGCGGCACTGAGCCAGGAGCTTGAGACGCCAATTACTCCGGGATTTGAAGCGTTGGTGTTCAAGGCATCGCGCGGCATTGAAGACATCTACGAGTTGACCTACATCCGCAAGGATGGCAGCCGGTTTCCGGCCATGGTTTCAGTTACCGCTTTGCGCGATGCGCATGAAAAAATCATCGGGTACCTGTTGATTGGCACCGACAACACGGCGCGCAAACTGGCCGAGCAAGCGCTCTTCCAGGCTGGCGCATTGCAAAGCGCCATTTTCAACAGCGCCAACTTCTCCAGTATCGCGACAGATGCCAAGGGCGTCATCCAGATTTTCAATGTCGGCGCTGAACGGATGCTCGGCTACGCGGCCGCTGATGTAATGAATACCATCACTCCAGCAGACATCTCCGACCCGGAGGAAGTCATAGCTCGCGCCGAGGCGCTCAGCCTGGAGCTCGGCACGCCGATCACGCCGGGCTTCGAAGCGCTGGTGTTCAAGGCATCGCGCGGGATCGAAGACATCTACGAACTGACCTACGTCCGCAAGGACGGAAGCCGGTTCCCAGCCATCGTTTCGGTGACTGCGTTGCGCGACGCGCAGGAAAGCATCATCGGCTACCTGCTGATCGGCACCGACAATACGGCGCGCAAGGAAGTGGAGGCCGCACAGGCGCTGCTGGACCAGCGCCTGCGCGACCAGCAGTTCTACACGCGCTCGTTGATCGAATCGAACATAGATGCACTGATGACCACTGATCCCCAGGGCATCATCACCGACGTCAACCAGCAGATGATCGCGCTCACCGGGCGCTCCCGCGACGAGCTGATCGGTGCCCGGTTCAAGAACTGTTTCACCGATCCGATGCGCGCCGAGGCGGCCATCAAGCGCGTCTTGAAGGAGAACAGGGTAAGCAACTACGAACTCACGGTGCGAGCGTTGTCGGGCGAGGAAACGGTAGTTTCCTACAATGCTGCAACTTTCCAGGACCGGGATCGCAAACTCCAGGGCGTGTTCGCAGCGGCGCGCGACGTGACCGATCGCAAGCGATCAGAGCGGGCTTTGCAGGAAAAAAACATAGAGCTCGAACACGCCAGCCGCATGAAATCCGAATTCCTGGCGACCATGTCGCATGAGCTGCGCACGCCGCTCAACGCCATCATCGGTTTCTCCGAGGCCCTCAAGGACGGACTGATGGGGCAGATGAGCAATACCCAGAGTGACTACGTGGGCGATATTTTCACCAGCGGACAGCATCTGCTTTCCCTGATCAACGACATCCTGGATTTGTCCAAGGTCGAAGCAGGCATGATGACGCTAGAGCTCGAGCCGGTTGATCTAAAGGCCTTGTTCTCCAATAGCTTGTCGATCGTCAAGGACAAGGCGTCGGCGCAACACCTTCATCTCGACCTGGACATCGAAGGCGACCTGGTCTCGCAGCTGGATATCCGCAAGACCAAACAGATTGTCTACAACCTGCTGTCCAATGCGGTCAAGTTCAGTTCCAACGGCGGCCGCGTCACTTTGCGGGCACGAAGCGTCGCCCGCGCCAGCGTTGGCAAGCTGCCCGGGAGCTGGCCGGTACACGGCTTTCCGCTCGGAGACTCGGAGGATGACGACTTCCTGGAGATTCGCGTCAGCGATACGGGCATCGGAATTTCAAGGGAGAACATGGCGAAATTGTTCCAGGCATTCACGCAGATCGACAGCAGCCTGGCACGCAAGTTTGAGGGCACGGGACTGGGCCTGGCGATGGTCAAACAGCTGGCCGAGTTGCATGGAGGCACTGTGGCGGTCTCGAGTAAAGAAGGCGAGGGGGCGCAATTCGCGGTTTGGTTGCCGCTGCGGACAGCCGGTCAGATGGTGCCAGCGATCCCCGCGGACAGCCACGGCAGGCACGTAGGCCGGCGCGAGCCTGAGGAGCGCATCGCGTTGATCATCGAGGACGATGACAAGTCCGCCGACCTGGTGCGCCTGCTGCTCGAGGCTGAAGGTTTTCGCGTGTTGCGCGCGGAGAGCGCGGAAGCCGCTCTTGTACTCGCTACGCAACAACCGCTCAGCCTGATTACGCTGGACCTGCAACTGCCAGGCATCGATGGTTGGGAGTTCCTGATGCAAATTCGCGACAAGTCAGAGTTGGCCAGTGTCCCGGTGGTGATCATTGCCGGCATAGCCGACAGCCACCTGGGCCTCAAGCGCGGAGCGGCCGCTGTCCTGCAAAAACCAATCAGCCGTAGCCAGCTCAAGCTTTCACTGACCAATCTTGGCTTGCATCCGGCTCAGGAGCGCACTCATACCGTTCTCGTGGTCGACGATGACCCGAAGGCGGTGGAAGTCATTGCCACCTTCCTGACGCCGCCCGATTACGCGATAGTCCGCGCCTACGGAGGGAGCGAGGCAATCATCCTGGCGCAGCGTCTGCGGCCCGACCTCATTGTGCTGGACCTGATGATGCCTGAGGTCAATGGCTTCGACGTCGTCAAGGCGCTCCAGCGTGATGCCTATACATCGCAGATTCCGATCCTGGTGGTTACCGCAAAACAGATCACCGCACACGATCGTGCCGAGCTGGCTGGCAATCCGGACAACATCATCCACATCGTTGAAAAAGTCGAGTTCAACCACGCGCGCTTCATCGAGGAAGTACGCCGGGCTTTGCTGCAAACCTGAGGTATTAGCCATGGCCAAGATTCTGATCGTTGAAGACAATCCGGCCAATATGAAGCTCGCAAGCTTCTTGATGGAAAAGGCAGGTCACTCACTGGTGTGTGCCGTCGATGCCGAGATGGCTTTGGCGCTGGCGCGTTCCGTGCGTCCCGACCTGATCCTGATGGACATCCAATTGCCTGGCATGGATGGTTTCGCCGCGACCGCGTTGCTCAAACAGCATCCATCAACCTGTCACATTCCGGTGATTGCCGTTACCTCCATGGCAATGAAGGAAGACAAGGAAAAATGCGAGCTGGCCGGTTGCGACGCCTACATTTCAAAGCCGCTGCGCTATCAGGAACTGTATGCGGCGATCGATGCACTGCTGACCAGGCAGGAGCTACCTCCCGCGGAAAAACCCGCTTCTTCTTCCCGAGAACCGCTTTGAGTGCACGACCGGCCACCATCGAGCAGAATGACTAAAAGAGTGGCCGAACGGCTGACCATGGAAAACCAGCTGCGTCGTGCTTTGGACAATGACGAATTCGTCCTGCATTACCAGCCGAAGGTAAGCCTGACGACGGGCCATTTGACGGGGGCGGAGGCGTTGATCCGCTGGAACAACCCACAA
>JAYSXN010000006.1:0-2613 GCA_043717405.1 Gammaproteobacteria bacterium | reverse complement strand
TCCGCTGGCATGGCAGCACGGTGACCACCACCGTTGCCTTTTTCCTGGTCGCCTGGGCGCTGCTGTGGTTCCTGGCCTGGGCGCTGTGGCAGCTGCTCCGACTGCCCTTCACCGGCTGGCAACGGCTGGCCCAGGCGCAGGCGCGCAATCGCCTGATCAATGGCCTGGTGGCCCTGCACGAGGGCCGAAACCTGCGGGCCGAGACGCTGCTCGACAAAGCCGCCGAGGACGATGACGCGCGCGTGGTCGCGCGCTTGTCGGCCCGCGAAGCGGCGCTGCGTCGGGGCGATGTGCTGGCGGCAGCTGGCCAGCAGGCGGCCCTCACCGCCCGCGATCCGGCCGCGGCCGCGCTCAATGCCGCCGAGGCCTGGCTGGCCCAGGGCAAGCCGGAGGCTGCGCTGGAAACGTTGCAGCCGTGGCTGGAGCGGCGCGCGCTTCCGCCAAGGGGCGTAATGCTGCAAGGGCTGGCCTTGGCCGCCAGTGGACGCGCCAGCCAGGCCTTGGCACTGCTGCCGGCCTTGGCAACAGAGCAGGATTTTTCAGCGGAGCAGTTGCAGTCCACGCGCAGGCAATGGCAGGCCGAGGCGTTGCGGCAATCGAGCCACGCCAACGAGTTGCAGCAACGCTGGCTCGATCTGGACGAAAACCTGCGCAAGGACGCCGATATCTCCTTGGCCTACGCGCGCCGTGCCGCGGAACTCGGACTGGAGGCGCAGGCAGAAACAGCGCTGGCCGAGGTCATCGATCACAGCTGGACCGAGGAGCTGTTGTGGCCGTGGGCGCAACTGCCTTCCGCCCGCGATGACCAGCGCCTGCCTCGCGCCGGGCGCTGGTTGCCGCAGCATCCATCGAGCGCCGCGCTGGCGCTGGCGCTGGGTCGCCTGTGCCAGCGCGACGGCCAGTTGAAACATGCGGAAGAATCCTTGCACCGCGCGCTCGCGCTCGGTGCCGGCAGCGCGGCGTGGGAAGAACTTGGTCGCGTCTACACCGCGATGGACGACGCGCAACGCGCGCAAGCCTGCTATGCGAACGCGTTGCGTACCCTGCGTGGCGAAGCGGCGCATCCGCTGGGCGGCCGCAGCCTGCGTGAGCTCATCGCCGATGAGGCGATTGCCGAGCATCGCGACGAGCACGGCCTGCCGCACCTGCCGCGCTGACCACTCAGCTCGTGGCGGGTGTCGCTCCGCCGACACCTTCAAGGATGGCCACGACGCCCATTCCGCCTGCCGTGCAGATTGAAATCAGCGCGCGACCATGGCCTTTTTCGTGCAGCAGTTTCGCCGCCGTCGCGACAATGCGCGCACCGGTGGCCGCGAACGGATGGCCGAAGGCCAATGACGAGCCGGCCACGTTCAACCTAGCGCGATCAATGCTGCCAAGTGCATTCGGCAGGCCAAGGCGCGTCCGGCAGTAGTCGTCCGATTCCCACGCCTTGAGCGTGCACAGCACTTGCGCGGCGAAAGCTTCATGTATTTCGTAGAAATCGAAATCCTGCAGATGCAGTCCGTTGCGTGCGAGCAACTCGGCAACCGCGATGGTCGGGGCCATCAGCAAGCCTTCGCCATGTTCGAAATCCACCGCCGCCACTTGCGCATCGACAACGTAGGCAAGCACC
The DNA here is from genome assembly GCA_043717405.1 of Gammaproteobacteria bacterium. Classification (GTDB taxonomy): domain Bacteria; phylum Pseudomonadota; class Gammaproteobacteria; order Xanthomonadales; family Xanthomonadaceae; genus Arenimonas. Next base: position 998 of record JAYSXN010000006.1, on the reverse strand, counting down.
GGCAGGTTCCGCGCGCGCGCCCAATCTTCCGAGGCCAGCAGCGCGGCCGATGCACCGTCGGTCAACGGCGTGGAATTGCCCGCGGTCAGCGTGCCTTGCCCTGAGCGTTTGTCGAACGCCGGTTTCAGCAGCGCGAGTTTTTCAAGCGTGGTGTCGGCACGCAGGATGTTGTCACGATCCTGCCCGCGGAACGGCACTACCATGTCCTGGAAAAACCCACGATCGTAGGCGGCGGCCGCTTTGTGGTGCGACTCGAAGGCAAGCCGGTCCTGGTCGGCACGGCTGATCTGCCACTGCCGCGCCATTGCTTCGCAATGTTCGCCCATGCTCTTGCCGGTGCGCGGTTCGCCGACGCCGGGAAACTCCGGCTTGAATTGCGCGAAGGAAAAACCGCGCAGCGCAGCGGCCACGCGCTGGCCCAGGCTGCGCGCGCGATTGATGTCGAGCAGGCGCCGCCGCAGTTTCGGATTCACCGCGATCGGCACGTCGGAAGTGCTGTCCGACCCACCGCCGATGCCCACTTCGATTTGTCCCAGCGCAATCTTGTTGGCCACCAGCATGACTGTGTCCAGGCCAGTGCCGCAGGCACGCTGCAAGGTGATGCCGGGCGTGAGCGGCGACAGTCCCGATGACAAAGTCGCTTCGCGGCCAAGGTTCCAATCCGAGGAATGCTTGAGCACCGCGCCCATCGCCACTTCGCCCAATTGCTGGCCATGCAGGCCGAAGCGTTCGACCAGTGCGCCCAGCGTGCGAATCGACAGGCCCAGGTTGCCGACGTCGAAGTAAGCGGTGTTGTTCCTGCAGAACGGAATTCGGACGCCACCCAGGATGGCGACGCGGCGGACAGGGCTCATGGACGATCCTCGAGAAGCAGCGCGGGCGCGGCATACTGCGCAAGCGCACAGCTTAGAGGCGTTGCGCCCGGAATCCAAACTGGGGAGTATGGACGCCATGTCGCAAATACACAGTTTTCGTGGCGCGCTGGCCCTGGAGCTGGC
>JAYSXN010000050.1:0-7061 GCA_043717405.1 Gammaproteobacteria bacterium | reverse complement strand
GAACATCGGCTGCTGACGCTGGCCGCGGTTGCCTATGCGGCGCTGCGCTTCACCGAAGCTTACGGGCTGTGGTTCATGCGCAACTGGGCGCGCTGGCTGGGCATCATTTCCGCCGGCATCTACGTGCCCTTCGAGCTGTATTACTTTGTTCACGGCCCGAGCCTGACATCGGCCAGCGTACTGTCCATCAACCTGGCGGTGCTGTGGCTGCTGTGGCCAAACTCGCGGCGGGCAACGCAACCTCCCAACATTCCCCCAGGTCAACTATGAGCATCAAAGCCGACAAGTGGATCCGCCGCATGGCCGAGCAGGGCGGCATGATCGAGCCGTTCGAGGCCGGGCAGGTCAAGCATGCCGCGGACGGGCATCGCATCGTTTCCTATGGCACCTCGAGCTACGGCTACGACGTGCGCTGCGCGCGCGAGTTCAAGATCTTCACCAATATCAACTCAACCATCGTCGACCCGAAGAACTTCGATCCCAACAGCTTCGTTGATGTGGTCGCCGACGTGTGCATCATCCCGCCGAATTCTTTCGCACTGGCGCGCACGGTCGAGTTCTTCCGGATCCCACGCAACACTCTCGTGGTGTGCCTGGGCAAGAGCACTTACGCGCGCTGCGGGATCATCGTCAATGTCACTCCGCTGGAGCCGGAGTGGGAAGGCCACGTCACGCTGGAGTTCTCCAATACCACGCCCCTGCCGGCAAAAATATACGCCAATGAAGGCGTAGCGCAGATGTTGTTCTTCGAATCCGACGAGGTCTGCGAGACCTCGTACAAGGACCGGGGCGGCAAATACCAGGGCCAGACTGGCGTCACGCTGCCCAAGACCTGAGCACGCCGCCGGCGCGGTGGCCGGCGGTCGTGGACCCGATCGAAACTATTTCGATGCGTTCTGCTTCGACCACAGTGGCGACGCCGGCGCGCCGCCCATCATTTGCGCGCGCACCAGCGGAATCGGGGGCCCGCCATAGGAGAGGAACTGGTCGTGGAACGCCTTCCATCCGTCACGCCCGCCATGCGTCGCAGTCCAGTCCTCGCGCAATTGCATGATCATCAACTTGCCCAGCGTGTAGTTCAGGTAGGCCGGATCGAAACTGCCGCGCGCCGCCTGCTGCCGTGCCGTGCCCGGATTCTGCAGGGCTTTATCGCGGAAGAGGGCTTCGGACTCGGCCAGGGACATCCCACCGGTGTGCATGCCGATGGCGGAAAGGAATCGGGCATCGCGCAGCAGCGCGTTGCTCAGTTGGCCGATATGCACCGCCGGCGTCGCGCCCTGCAGGCCGGCGTCGAACATCATCTCCTCGCAGTAATGCGCCCAGCCCTCGGCAAACGCATAGCCGACGAAAAGCTGTCCGAACTTCCACACAGCGCGATTGGAGTGGAGGAACTGCAGGAAGTGGCCTGGCCAGACCTCATGCGAGGACACGAACAGCAGGTTGGATTTGCCGGGCACATAGGCCGCCTGTTCGGCCGGTGTCCACTTCGGATCCGGCGGCGAAATGTAATAGACCGACGGCAGGCCTTTCTCGTACGGGCCGGGGATCTCGATGTAGGCGAAGTTCCAGCGGTTGAATGGCGGTGACTCCTCGACCTGCGCCTGCTCGGTGCCGGGAATCGTCACCAGATCCTTGTCAATGATGAATTGCCGCAGGCTGGCCAATTGCTCACGTGCGCCTGCAACCGCGCCGCCGGTCGGTTTGTCGGCCTCGGACTGCGCCACGCAATCGCGCAACGGCTTGCCCGGCGCAAATTCCAGACAGGCGGACTTCAACGCATCCAGGTTGCGCGCAAGGTCGGCTTCGCCCGCTTCCTTGAGTTGCTGTACCGGCAGGTCGACCCGCTCGGTCGCATGCAGCATCTTGGCAAACCTGTCCGGCCCCAATGCAAAATCCTGGGTGGCGTCAGGGCGCAGTTTTTCAAACCAGTCGGCCATGTCGCGCGTGGCCTTGATCGCTCCGGCATTGGCAGCGGCAAAACGCTTTTGCAGCGCCGGGTCCTGCACGCCCGCGAAAATGCCTGGAACGTCCGTCTGGAAGAAGCTGGAATAGCCGCCGAAGGTATTGACGCCCAGGTCGATGTAGGACCCGGGCAGCTTTGTTTCAAAGTTGGCGCGAATCTGTGCGATGGTCGCCGGCAGCGCTTCCTCATAAGCGACGAATGCGGCCATGCGTTGCGGCAGCGGCGCATAGGGCCGCGTCAGGTACATGCTAGGTGACAGGTCGTCGGCGTAGAACGCGGGGTTGCGCGCGGGAAAGCCGGAATCTTCCAGCCAGAACAGCTGGCCCTCGATCGATGCCAGGACATAGTCGCGCTGGAAGCGTTGCGTGGCGTCGAGCCTGCCGTCGGTGAAGGCTGCGATGGCATTGTGTTGCTGGTGCAGCCAGTCGACCGTGGACTTCATTCCCGCTGGACTGTAGTCAGGCAACTTGCCGTCGAACTCATGCTTGCCGGCGTTGGCTGCCCGGGTCGGAAAATGGCTGAAGTAGCCCTCGATGTAGGCATCTACTGCGTTGCTCCAAGCCTTGGCCGCATCGGGGGCCGGTGCGGCGGCGACAGGCGCTGGCGCGGAGGCCACCGGTGCCTGGCGATCGCAACTGCTGCCAGCCAGGGCGGCGAGCAGGGCGAGAGAGATCAGCGATAACGAAGGCAGCTTGGGCATGTATGTTCTCCGGCGAAAGAACGCAGCGTAGCGCGGACGCAGCTTGCCTTCCAAATGTGCGCCCACGTTGCGCGCTCTCAGGGTTGAAACCAGAACTCCGGGCGTAACGCCGACCGCAGGCGGCGCGTCAGTTCAGTCCGCGCCGGCAATTCCATGCGCATGGCGCCGGCCGTGCCCCAAACAGGTCCAGGCCAGGCGGCATCGCCACGGCAGCGTGCCAGCACATGCACATGTAATTGCTCAACTATATTGCCCAGCGCACCAATGTTGAGTTTGTCGCAGGGGACTGCGCTGCGCAGCACGCGCGAGACCTCTCCAACCTCGGCAAGCAACACCTGCTGCGCCGATTCACCGAGGTCGATCAGTTCGCTGGCACCAGCGACCCGCGGCACCAGCAGCAGCCAGGCGAAGCGCTGGTCATCCATCAGCCGCAACTGCGATAGCGGCCCGTTGGCCAGCAGATGCGAATCGGCAGCCAGACGCGGGTCCAGGTCGAAAGAAGTCAATGCACGTGCAACGACAGGAACGCAAGCGTGCGCTGCAGCGCCTGGATGGCAACGGTGGCGTTGTAGTCGGCACGCTGGTCGCAATTGAAGCCATGACCAGCCGGCCACAGATGAATCTCGGCCTCCGGCAAGGCCTCGTGATGCGCGGCCACGTCCGCTGGTGGGATGATCGGATCGTCCTCGCCGAAGTGCAGCAGCAGAGGCGCCCGAGGCCGCTCATGCAGAAACGGCACGGTCCTGCCGCCGTAATAGCTGACCGCCGGCATGCCCAGGCGCGAGCAGGCAAGGTAGGCAATGGTGCCGCCCCAGCAATAGCCGACGACGGCTACGTCATGGGCTTCGCCAATTTCGGCCGCGGCGGCGGCGACGTCCTCGACCGCACGATCGAGGCCGAGTCTTTCGATCAGCTGGCGCCCGTAAGCCACCCCTTCGGCGTCATAGCCAAGCTCCACGTGGCGCTCGAAATGATCGAAGAACGCCGGGGCGATCGCTGCATAACCGTGCGCGGCGAACTTGTCCACGACGTTGCGGATATGGGCGTTGACGCCAAATATTTCCTGCACGATGACCAGGGCGCCCTTGGCCGGTATGGCCGGTTGCGCGCGCCAGGCGGAAATCGCGCCGGTCGGCGTCTGCAGAGAAATCCAGTGTCCCATGGGCGCACCCTCCTGCCGCCAGCATACCCCTGCACCGGGCCGCTGGTGGTGCGAAAGGTATAATCGGCGTCCTCCCGCCGCACCGGTACACCCATGTCCCAGGCCCTGCCCAAAGTCGGCTTCGTCAGTCTCGGCTGCCCGAAGGCGCTGGTCGACTCCGAGCGTATCCTCACGCAGCTGCGCGTGGAGGGCTATGAAGTCGTGCCGACCTACGGCGACGCCGACGTAGTGGTGGTCAACACCTGCGGCTTCATCGACTCCGCTGTCGCCGAGTCGCTCGATGCCATCGGCGAGGCGCTGGCCGAGAACGGCAAGGTCATCGTCACCGGCTGCCTGGGCAAGCGCGCCGAACTGATTCGCCAGGCGCACCCGGGCGTGCTGTCAATCAGCGGACCGCAGGACTACGGTTCGGTCATGACTGCGGTGCATGCGGCCTTGCCGCCACGCCGCGACAAATTCATTGACCTGCTGCCGGACATTGGCGTCAAGCTGACGCCGAAACACTATGCCTACCTGAAAATATCGGAGGGCTGCAATCACCGCTGCACCTTCTGCATCATCCCCTCGATGCGCGGCGACCTGGTTTCACGCCCGGTAGCCGACGTGTTGCGCGAAGCTGAAAAGCTGGTCGCCGGCGGCGTTCGAGAATTGCTGGTGGTGTCCCAGGACACCAGTGCCTACGGCGTCGACACTCGCTACGCGCCGGGCGTCTGGCGTGACCGCGCCTATGAAACCCGGATGAAGTCATTGTGCGAGGGACTTGCCGAGCTTGGCGCGTGGACACGGCTGCATTACGTCTACCCGTACCCGCACGTGGACGACATCATTGCGCTGATGGCGCAAGGCAAATTGCTGCCCTACCTCGACATTCCGTTCCAGCACGCCAGCCCGCGCATCCTCAAGCTGATGAAGCGGCCCGGTTCGGTGGACAAGACACTGGAACGCATCCAGCGCTGGCGTTCTATCTGCCCGGAAATCACCATCCGCAGCACTTTCATCGTCGGCTTCCCCGGCGAGACCGAAGCGGAATTCGAAGAACTGCTGGACTTCCTTGATGAAGCCGAACTCGACCGCGTCGGCGCTTTCGCCTACTCACCGGTGGACGGCGCGCGCGCCAATGATTTGCCGGACCCGGTGCCTGAGGCGGTCAAGGTCGAGCGTCTCGGCCGGTTCATGGCCTTGCAGGCGCAGATCAGCGCCGAGAAGCTCGAGCGCAAGATAGGTACGGTGTGCAAAGTGCTGATCGATGCCGTCGATGGCGAGCTGGCGATCGGTCGCTCGATGGCCGATGCGCCGGAAATCGATGGGCTCGTACAGATCCAGGATGGCTTCGCGTCAGGACTGTTGCCCGGCGATTTCGCCGACGTGCGCATCATGGGTTCGGACGAGCACGACCTGTTCGGGCTGGTCGAGGCCGACGCCGACGCTGATTCGAGGTATTGCAACGTTTGATGACGAATTGCTGCAGCAGGAAGGACGCTATGCCGAACTGTTCGAACTACAGGCGGCCGGCTACCGCTGATCGGCGCGTTCGGCAGGGCCGCCATAGCTGACATCGGTGATGACGAAGCGGGTCAGGCCCGACGGGGGCGGTAACAACACTTCGAACTCATCGTCGGCCTGCTTGCGCAAAGCTGCCCGCGCCAGCGGCGAATCGATGCTGATCAAGCCAGTCGGGGCGTCTGTTTCGTCCGGGCCAACGATGCGATACCGCGAAGGCTCGCCGGTCGCGATGTTCTCGACCTGCAACCAGGCGCCAAAAAACACCGCGCCCAAATTGCTCGGCGGGTGGTCGACAACCTTGACCGTTTCCAGGCGCCTGCTCAGGTAACGCACGCGCCGATCAATTTCGCCAAGTTGCTTCTTGCGGTACTGGTATTCGGCGTTCTCCGAACGATCGCCTTCAGCGGCCGCGGCAGATAGTGCGCGCACGACCTCGGGTCGTTTCTCCCGCCAGAGCATATTCAACTCGTCGCGCAGTTTCTCGAATCCGGCGCGGGTGATGATCGCGGTCGAGCATTCCGCCGGTGGCCGCCAGCGCGACACGCCGCGTCCCGCTAGCGCCTGCCGCCGAACATGCCGCCGAGCACGCCGCGCAATATTTGCCGCCCAAGCCCCGAAGCCACCGTTCGGGTCGCCGATTTCGCCGCCGCCTCGATCGCACCCTGGCGACGTTTGTTGCCCCAAAGGAATTCATTGAGCCTGGATTGCGCCGGCGCCTGCGCCGGTTCGGCACCTCCTGCGCTGCCACGGCCAGCAGCCGGCACCGCAGGCGCATCCGAGGTTTTTTGGGCCGCGCGCGCAGTCAGCATCTCGGCCGCGGATTCGCGGTTGACGGCGACATCGTATTTGCCCGACACCGGGCTACGATTGCGCACCGCGGCGCGTTCCTCGACAGTTATCGCCCCCATGCGACAACGTGGTGGACATACGTAGGCGCGTTCCACCGGCATAGGAATGCCCTTGTCCAGCAGCATCGATACCAATGCCTCGCCCACGGCAAGTTCGGAAATTACTTTCACCACGTCCAGCTTGGGATTGGCGACGAAGGTTTCTGCCGCCGTCCTAACCGCCTTCTGGTCGCGCGGCGTGTACGCGCGCAGGGCGTGCTGGATGCGATTGCCCATCTGCCCCAGGATGATATCGGGCACGTCATCTGGATTCTGCGAACAGAAATACACGCCGACGCCCTTGGAGCGAATCAGGCGCACTACTTGTTCGATACGTTGCTGCAAGGCGGGCGGACAATCGTCGAACAACAGGTGCGCTTCATCGAAAATAAACACCAGTTTCGGCTGGTCGAGATCGCCCACCTCAGGAAGGTTCTCAAAAAGCTCCGACAACAGCCAGAGCAGGAAGCTCGAATACAGCCGCGGCTTGAGGATCAGTTGCTCGGCGGTGAGGATGCTGATGATGCCGCGCCCGGACATGTCCTGCCGCATCAGGTCCTTCAGCTCCAGAGCCGGCTCACCGAAAAACATTTGCCCGCCTTCCTGTTCCAGGCGCAGCAATGCGCGCTGGATGGCTGCGATGGACGTAGGGCTGACCAGCCCGTATTTCTGCGAGATCTCGGTCTTGTGTTCAGCCACATAGTTCAGAAGCGCGCGCAGGTCATCGAGGTCGAGCAGCAACAACCCGTCGTCATCGGCCAGCTTGAAAGCGATGTCGAGCACGCCCGACTGCACCTCGTTCAGTTCCAGCACGCGGTTGAGCAGCGTCGGGCCCATTTCCGACAC
>JAYSXN010000049.1:0-7076 GCA_043717405.1 Gammaproteobacteria bacterium | reverse complement strand
CGAACACGTGGATGTCGTCGCCAAGCGAGTGTGCTGGCCACAGACCGGCCACCGCCTTGACCTGCAACCAGCGCCCGGCAACCAGTTGGTCAAGCATGCGCGATGCGTCCGCAAACAATTCTTTCGCCTGCTTGCCAACGATGGCGTCATCCAGGATCTGCGGATAACGGCCGGACAATTCCCAGGTCTGGAAAAACGGCGTCCAGTCGATGATCTCGCGCAGTTCCGACAAGGGCACGTCATCGAACACGGTAACGCCGGGTAGCTGCGGAATGGGTGCTGCATAATTGTCCCAGTCGCCTTTGAAACCCTTTCGTCGCGCACGCTCAAGCGTGATCAGCGACTTGGCGTCGCCACGGTTCGCGTGCCGCGCCCGCACTTCAGCATAATCAGCCGTCACCTGGGCCATGAACGGTTCGCGCAGGTCCCGACTGAGCAGAGATTGCATCACGCCAACGGCGCGTGAAGCATCCTTCACCCAGACCACCGGTTCGGCATAGTGCGGCGCGATCTTGAGCGCAGTGTGCGCGCGCGAGGTGGTTGCGCCGCCGATCAGCAAGGGCAGGTTCATGCCCTGGCGCTTCATCTCGCGCGCCACGTGGCTCATTTCTTCAAGCGAAGGCGTGATCAACCCGGACAAACCAATGATGTCGGCTTTTTCCTCGATGGCGCGGTCAATGATGGTCTGCGTCGGTACCATCACGCCAAGGTCCACCACGTCGAAGTTGTTGCAGGCAAGCACCACGCCGACGATGTTCTTGCCGATGTCATGTACGTCGCCCTTCACCGTGGCCATCAACACCTTGCCCTTGGCCTTGCCGGCGTCGCCGCTGCGCAGTTTCTCTTCCTCGATATACGGGATCAGGTGCGCGACCGCCTTCTTCATCACGCGTGCCGACTTCACCACCTGCGGCAGGAACATCTTGCCCGCACCAAACAGGTCGCCGACCACGTTCATGCCCGCCATCAGCGGGCCCTCGATGACGTCAAGTGGGCGCGCCGCCTGTCGCCGGGATTCTTCGGCATCGATTTCGATGAACTTGTCGATACCGTGCACCAGCGCATGCTGGATGCGCAAATCAACTGGCTTCTCGCGCCAGGACATGTCCTCAACGCGCACCTCGCCCTTCTTGCCCTTGTGCCGGTCGGCCTCGACGAGCAGGCGTTCGGTGGCATCGCTGCGGCGATTCAGGACGACGTCTTCCACTGCCTCGCGCAGCGACGGTTCGAGATCATCCAGGATCGGCAAGGCACCGGCATTGACGATGCCCATGTCCATGCCGGCACCAATGGCGTGGTACAGGAACACGGCGTGGATCGCTTCGCGCACCGCATTGTTGCCGCGGAAGGAGAACGATACGTTCGACACGCCACCGGAGATATGGCTCAGGGGAAACCTGCGCTTGAGTTCGCGCGTGGCATTGATGAACGCGACTGCATAATCGTTGTGTTCGTCGATGCCGGTGGCGATGGCGAATATGTTGGGGTCGAAGATGATGTCTTCCGGCGCAAAGCCCGCCTTTTCCGTCAGCAGCGCATAGGCTCGCGAACAGATTTCAACCTTGCGCTCGCAAGTGTCGGCCTGGCCCTGCTCATCGAAGGCCATGACCACCACGGCGGCGCCATAGCGTCGGACCTTGGCTGCCTGCTGCAGGAATGCGGCCTCGCCTTCCTTCATCGAAATCGAGTTGACTATGGCCTTGCCCTGGACGCACTTCAGTCCGGACTCGATCACGCTCCACTTCGAGGAGTCGACCATCAACGGCACGCGTGCGATGTCAGGCTCGGCGGCGATCAGGCGCAGGAAGCGCGACATTGCCGCCTCGGCATCGAGCATGCCCTCGTCCATGTTGACGTCGATCACCTGCGCGCCGCTGGCGACCTGCTGGCGGGCAACGGCCAGGGCATCGTCGTAGCGGTTTTCCAGGATCAGTTTCTTGAACTGCGCCGAGCCGGTGACATTGGTGCGCTCACCGACGTTGACGAAGTTGGTTTCCGGAGTGATGACGAATGGCTCGAGTCCTGAAAGACTCGTGCAGTGCGGCCGCTCCGGCACTTGCCGCGGCGGGCAATCGGCCACCGCATCGGCGATGGCGCGGATGTGCGCGGGCGTCGTGCCGCAGCAACCACCGACCAGGTTGAGCAGGCCGGCGCGTGCAAACTCGCCGAGCATCTCCGCCATTTCCGCCGGACCTTCGTCATAGCCGCCGAAGGCGTTCGGCAGTCCGGCGTTCGGATGACAGCTGATGAGGGTGTCGGCGACTTGCGCCAGCATGTCCACGTGCGGCCGCAGGTCCTTTGCGCCGAGTGCGCAGTTGAGGCCGACCGACAGCGGCGCTGCGTGCCGCAGCGAATACCAGAAAGCTTCTGCAGTCTGCCCGGACAAGGTGCGGCCCGAGCGGTCGGTGATGGTGCCGGAGATCATCACCGGCAGTCGCTCGCCCAACTCCTCGAACAACATTTCCAGCGCGTAGCACGCCGCCTTTGCATTGAGCGTGTCGAACACGGTCTCAACCATGATTGCGTCGCTGCCGCCTTGTATCAGTCCGCGGGCCGCCTCGACGTAGTTGTCGACCAGTTCGTCGAAGGTGACATTGCGGAAGCCGGGATCGTTTACGTCCGGGCTCATCGAGGCGGTGCGTGAAGTCGGCCCCAGGATGCCGATGACGAAGCGCGGCCGCGACGGATCACGTTTCTCGAACTCCTCGCAGCATTCACGCGCCAGGCGTGCGGCTTCCCGATTGAGTTCCGGGACCAGGTGCTCGAGCTTGTAGTCGGCCTGCGACACGCGCGTCGAGTTGAAAGTGTTGGTTTCCAGCAGGTCCGCGCCTGCATCCAGGTAGGCCTCATGGATGGCGCGGATGATCTGCGGCTGGGTCAGCGTCAGCAGGTCGTTGTTGCCTTTGAGATCACCGGCGCAACCGCAGCCCGGCCCGTGCCGATGGGCTTCGCCTTCGGAAAAATGCGTGCCGTCGTAGCCGTGCGCAAAACGCTCGCCGCGGTAGCCGGCCTCGTCCAGCGAGTATTGCTGGATCATGGTGCCCATCGCACCATCGATCACCAGGATGCGTTGCGCCAACGCCTGCACCAGCTGCGCGACGCGGGCCGGGTGTTTCCAGGGCAGCGTAGTCATGCGCGCGTCGCCAGCAGGCTCAGCACCTCGAAGTGCGGCGGCCTTTTTTCCTGCGTCACCACCGCGCATACCTGCACGTCCAGTCCGGCCTTTTCAGCAAACCGGCGCAATTCTTTTTCGGTAAAACCCATGTTGACGTGTCCATAAGGAAGAACGGCGCTGCGGTGTTCATGACGGGCAAGGCAGGTGGCCAGCAACTGGCCGCCGCGACGCAGCACTCGGGCCGCCTCGGCCACCGCAACCGCCGGTTTTTCAGCGTAGGTCAGCGCGTGCATCAGCAGTACCAGGTCGAACTTCGCCGCTTCAAAAGGCAGCGCCTGCATGTCGCCCTCGATGACTTCCACGTGGTCGAGCTTGCGCAGACGCTCGCTGGCCGCGAGCACGACTTTCGTGCTGCTGTCGATACAGACGTAGCGGCGCGCGTGCGGCGCCAGAAGTTCGGCAAGTACGCCATCGCCGGAAGCTACGTCGAGCACTTCACCGGGCGCAAGCATTGGCAATGCCGCGCGCGCCAGTGCCTCCCAGGTGCGGCCCGGGGAATAGTGCCGCTCCATGTCGCCGGCCACCGAGTCAGCCCAGTTCTGGTCGGAGGCACGCGTTGCCAGCACCGCGCTGAGCCGCTCGGCATCCTGGCGCAGCAACGGGTCGTCGGTTCCGGCGCGCAGGGCCGCCCAGAGCGCGCGCTCGGCATGTTCCAGGTGGTCCTCGTTGAATCGATAGTAGGCAGACACACCAGCGCGGCGGTCTCGCACCAGGTCCGCGTCCTTCAGCTTGGCCAAGTGCGTGGACACCCGGGGCTGGGCGAGGCGGGTGACGGCGGCGAGTTCGGCGACGGTGAGTTCCTCGCGCTCCAGCAGCGCCAGCAGGCGCACCCGGGTGGGATCGGCCAATACCTTCAGGCAGGCCGACCAGGCGTCAAGATTCATTTATCTTTGCATCGCGATTGGAAGATACATCAGTGTGGGCGCCGTCGCCGGCCTGGTCAAGGATTGACCTGGCAGACGCGAATGGCAGCGTCGCGCGGATGCGTTAGGCTAGTGGTCGGGCGGGGGAGATCGCATGGGAATTGCAAGCGAGGAAATGCGGGTCAGCGTGCGTGGCCTGGCGCTTGGCATGTTCGTCAGCCGCCTGGATCGCCCGTGGATCGAAACCCCGTTTCCGCTGGAGGGGCTGAAGCTGTCGGCGCCCGACGAAATAGAAAAACTGCAGCGCATTTGCAGCACTGTATTCATCGATCCGCGTCGCGGGCCGTCGCCGGAGCTTCGCTTCGTCGAGCCGGCTGAATCGCAACTGCTCAGCAACGCCCGCGGCCGCGACGAAATCGCCGCGCTGCGCAAGACACAGTGGACGGTGGTCAGCGAGTTCGATGCCGAGCGTGAACAGGCGGTTGCAGCCCATGGCGTGCTCGAGCGCGGCATCGCGGAGGTCATGAGCGACCTGCAGCAGGGCCACCACCTTGACCTCGGCAAGCTGAAGGATGGCGTGGACGCGATGGTCGACTCCATCCTGCGCAATCCATCCGCCTTCACGTGGATCAAGGAGATGAAGCGTCGCGACAACTACAGCTACCACCACGCGCTTGGTTGCGCGATCTGGGCGGCAAGCTTCGGGCGCCACCTGGGCCTTGAAAAAGACGAGTTGCAAATGCTGTCCCTTGGCGGACTGCTGTGCGACGTCGGCAAGACCCAGCTGCCGCCAGAACTGCTGGCCAAGACCGGCAAGCTGCTCGACGCCGAAGCAGAACTGATCCGCCAGCATGTCGTGCGCGGCCTGGAAATCGTCCAGCAGACTCCCGGGGTGTCGCCGCGAATCATCGAGATCATCGCCACCCACCACGAGCGCCACGACGGCAGCGGTTATCCGAATGGACTCAAGGGTTCGGACATCCCGATCTTCGGCCGCATCATGGGCCTGGTGGACAGCTACGACGCGATGACCTGCGTGCGGCCACACGCCATGAGCCGTTCCCCGCACAAGGCCGTTGCCGAACTCTACGAACACCGCGGCACCTTGTTCCAGACCGAACTGGTCGAACAGTTCATACAGACCTGCGGCATCTATCCGACCGGCACGCTCGTCGAGCTGTCCACGGGCGAAGTCGGGGTGATCACCGCCGTGCACAGTCTCAAACGCCTGCGCCCGAGCGTGATGATCCTGCTCGATCGCGACAAGGCGCCGCTGGGCAAATTCCTGACGCTGGACCTCAGCCTGGCCGAATTCGATCCCGACGGTGAACCGCTGACCATCAAGGGCGGCCTGCCTGCCGGTGCCTACAACATCGATCCGCAAGAAATGTTCCTGGATTGAAGTTGCCGGCGCGATGATCGAAGACGAGCTCACCGGCCTGCATGATCGCCACAGCTTCCTGCTGGCGCTGCGCCGGCTCGTCGGCAATGCCAATGACCGGCAGTCCATCCTGGCGTTGATCATCGTGGACATCGACGGCTTTTCGGCCATCAACGGCACCCATGGTTACGACTTCGGCGACCGCACCTTGCAACACCTGGCGCGGCAACTGCGACAGGTGGCGCGGACCCAGGATTACGTCGCCCGCGTTGGCGACAACCGCTTTGCGTTGATCCTTCCGCAAGTGATGAATCGCGGTCACGCCGAGCTGGCCGTACAGAAGCTTTTCCGCCTGCTCGACCTGCCCTTCGAGCACGGCTCGGCGCGCGTGCGCGTGCAGGTCACTGTCGGCGCGGCCCTGTGCCCGATGCACGCCACCCATGCTGAATTCCTGTTGCGGCTCGCCGAACGCGCCATCAGCACCGCGCGTGCGCAGAGCCAGCCTTGGCTGTTGTTGCCCGAGGACGTCAAGGACGAGGGACTTTCCGAATTCTGGGATATGGAGATCGAACTCACCGGGGCGGTGCAGCGCGGTGAAATGGTGATGCACTACCAGCCGAAGGTTGGCTGCCACGACATGCGTCCGGTGGGTGCAGAGGCGCTGATCCGCTGGAACAGCCGCTCGCGCGGCACGGTGATGCCGGACCTGTTCATTCCCGCGGCCGAGCGTACCGGGCAGATCAAGGGACTGACGATCTGGGCAATGAACACGGCCTTGCGCCAAGCCGGCGAGTGGAATTACCCCGGCGTGCTGTCGGTGGGCGTGAACGTGCCACCGGAACTGGTAGCCCAGTACGACCTCCCGGACCTGGTGGAAAACGCGCTCAAGCTATGGGGCCGCGACAACGTACAGCTGGTGCTTGAAATCACCGAGCGATCGCTGGTGCTGGCGCCGGAACACAGCTTCAAGATCCTGTCGCAGATCCGAGCCATGGGCGTGAAGGTGTCCATCGACGATTTCGGCACCGGGTACTCCTGCCTTGCCTACTTCAAGAACATTCCCGCCGACGAACTGAAGATCGACAAGAGCTTCATATCCGGGCTCATCGACGATTCGGCCTGCCGCGAGCTGACCAGCGTGATCATCGACCTGGCGCACCGTTTCGGCTTGTCGGTGGTCGGCGAGGGCGTGGAAGACCAGGCCACCCTGGCCGCCCTGCAGCGCTTGCGCTGCGACGTTGCTCAGGGCTACCTGCTGGGCAAGGCGATGCGTTGCGACGAATTCCAGCGCTGGCTCGACTCCCCGCGCGCCGACGAGGCACGACCGCAGCTGCCGCTGCCGCTACAATAGCGCTTTGCCGCCGCGAACCGGAGCTAAGGCCGTGGATTTCCTCTACACCGATGAACAATTGATGATCCAGGACGTTGCCCGCCGCATCGCCCAGGAAAAAATAGCGCCGAGCGCCGAATATCACGACCGCACCGGCGAATTCCCGCTGGACAACATCCGCATGCTCGGCGAAAACGGCCTGATGGGCATCGAGGTGCCGACCGACTACGGCGGTGCCGGCATGGATCCGATCAGCTACGTGCTGGCGATGATCGAGATCGCCGCCGCGGACGCGGCCCACTCCACCATCATGTCGGTGAACAATTC
>JAYSXN010000048.1:0-7084 GCA_043717405.1 Gammaproteobacteria bacterium | reverse complement strand
CGGAAAATATATTTCAGGAACGCCTCGGCAAGATTGGCGTCATCGTCGAGGTTGGCGAACGCGATTTCCGGCTCGATCATCCAGAACTCGGCCAGGTGCCGCGTCGTATTGGAATTTTCCGCGCGGAAGGTCGGACCGAAGGTGTACACCTTCGACAGGGCTAGGCAGAACGCTTCCACGTTCAACTGCCCGGACACAGTCAGGAACGCTTCTTTGCCGAAGAAGTCGCGGGAATAATCCACGGCGCCTGAGCTGTCGCGGGGGATGTTCATCATGTCCAGCGTGGAGATGCGGAACATCTGGCCGGCGCCTTCGGCATCCGAGGTCGAGATGATCGGGGTGTTGACCCAGTAGAAACCCTGCTCGTGGAAGAAGCGGTGCACGGCCATCGCCATCACGTGGCGGATGCGGGTGACGGCGCCGAACAGGTTGGTGCGCGGCCGCAGGTGCGCGACTTCGCGCAGGAATTCCAGCGAGTGCGCCTTGGGCTGGATCGGGTAGGTTTCCGGATCGTCCACCCAGCCGACGACATCCAGCGACGCTGCCTGCAACTCGAAGCTCTGCCCCTGGCCCTGCGAGGCCACCAGCGTGCCCGTGGCGACAACCGCGCAGCCCGCGGTCAAGTGTTTGACCTGCGTTTCATAATTGGCAAGCGTTGCCGGAACCACCACTTGGATGGGCGCGAAGCAGGAGCCGTCGCTGAGGTTGACGAAGCTCAGGCCGGCCTTGGAATCACGGCGCGTGCGCACCCAGCCGCGCACCGTAACCTCGCTTCCGGCATTGATCTTGCCTGCGAGCGCCTGCTGAACACTGACCACGGCCATGCCTTGCATCCCGGGCGCCAGGCCCAAATATCGAAGCGACAAGGATACCCGCAGCCGCGCCGTTCACACAGCGGGCCCAGGCTGGCGCGGCAGCTTGGTATACTCGGCTAGCACAGGAAAACCTCGCGATGTCAGTAACCCTTACCGCCGCCGCCGCCGAGCGCGTGCGCCAGTTCCTCCGGGATACACCCGGCGGCACCGGATTGCGTTTTGGCGTGCGCAAGAGCGGTTGTTCGGGCTGGGCGTACGTGGTCGATATCGCCACCGGCGGCGATGAAGGGGACACGGTGTTCGAGCAGGATGGCGTCGCCGTGCGGGTGGACGCGCAAAGCCTGGCGCAGGTAGATGGGACTGAAATCGACTTCGTGCGCACTGGTCTTAACCAGCAGTTCGTGTTTAGAAACCCGCGCATGGCTGCCGAGTGCGGCTGCGGCGAAAGTTTCACCACCGACGCCGAACGCGCCGCCTAGCGCTAGAATCACCTGGTCCACACCGGGGGTGCGCGAATGATTCGACCGATGCTGATGGCTTTGATCCTGGCCAGCGTGAGTTCGCCTGCAGCGACGGCAGCGCCTGCCATGGCAGCTGCCACCGCACCCGCGCAGGCCTTGCAGCAGTTGTTTGCGGCCGAATGGGAGCGAGGCCTCGTCGAATCCCCTGAGAACGCCAGCGCCAACGGCGACCGTCGCTTCAATGACCGCTGGAGCGACATGAGCCTGGCGGCGATCACCCGCGAGGAGGCCGAGGAGCGCGCGGCGCTGCAGAAACTCGAAGCCATTCCACGCGCGCAATTGTCGCCGGCCGATCAACTGAGCTACGACACGTTCCGTTGGCAGCAGCAACGCGCAATCGAACGGCAGAAATTTCGCGAGTATCTGCGCCCGGTGGGCCATTCCGGCGGCGTGCAAAGCGCCGATGGGCTCATCGAAGTACTGCCGTTTGCAACGACACAAGACTATCGCGATTGGCTCAAGCGCATGGACGCGGTGCCCGTGCTGATCGAGCAGACCATGGAGTTGATGCGCGCAGGCGTCAAGGCCGGCAGCATGCCTCCGCGCGTGCTGATGGATCGCGTTCCGGCGCAGATCGCCGCGCAGGTCGTGGACGATCCAACCCGCAGCCCCTTCTACCGGCCGTTCCTGAAATTTGGCGACGGCGTGCCCGCGGGCGATCGCGACGGTTTGCAGCGTGAGGCGCAACGCATCGTGCGCGAGCGCCTGGTGCCGGCCTACAAACGCTTCGCCAGCTATTTCAACAGCCAATACCTGCCGCACGCGCGCAGCACTGTTGCCGCTGCCCAACTGCCGGACGGCAAGGCCTATTACGACTTCCTGGCGCGCTACAACACCACCACGGACCTGTCGGCCGCGCAGATTCACCAGATCGGTTTGGATGAAGTTGCGCGCATCAACGCGCGCATGCAGCAAGTGAAGGTGGAAGCTGGCTTCACCGGATCGATGCCGGAATTTTTCACCTTTCTGCGCAGCGATCCGCGCTTCTTCGAAAAAACCTCCGCGGCCTTGCTCAGTCACTATCAGGCTCTGGCAAAGCGCATCGACCCGGAGCTGGTGAAGGTGGCGCGCACGATTCCGCGCCTGCCCTACGGCGTGCGGCCGATTCCCGACAACATCGCCCCGGACACCACCACCGCCTACTACCAGCAGGGCGCGATGGATGGCAGCCGGGCAGGGTATTACTACGTCAACCTGTACAAGCCGGAAGTGCGCCCGACCTGGGAAATGGTGCCGCTGAGCTTGCATGAAGCGGTGCCTGGGCATCATTTCCAGTTCGCGCGAGCACTGGAGATGGGTGACCTGCCGAAGTTCCGCCGCAACGCGTACTTCGTCGCCTACTCGGAAGGCTGGGGTCTGTATTCCGAGCAGCTCGGCTATGACATGGGCTTGTATGGCGACCCTTACGACCGCTTCGGCCAGCTGACCTACGAGATGTGGCGGGCGGTGCGCCTGGTCGTGGACACCGGCATGCACTCGATGGGCTGGAGCCGGGACAAGGCGATCGCTTATTTCAAGGCCAACTGCGCCAAGACCGACCAGGACATCGTCAACGAGATCGACCGCTACATTGGCGACCCGGGTCAGGCGCTGGCCTACAAGATCGGGCAGATGAAGATTTCCGAGCTGCGCGAACGCGCGAGGAAGCAGCTGGGCGCGCGCTTCGACCTGCGCGATTTCGACGACGCGGTGCTCGAGACCGGATCAGTGCCGCTGGACGCGCTGGAGAAGCACATCGACGCCTGGATCGCTGCCCGCAAGGCCTGAACGGCCCTGCCGCATGTCGGGCACGGCGGCCCCGTTTGCGCCCAAGTGCTTGAACTGCCATACTTTACGGCTTCCCGCAGGTCACCTCGGGAACCTTGCCCTACCGCATTCACCGCGGAGGGCTGACCGGCCAGCCGTCGAGCGGGCCACATCCACAAGGAAACATCCATGCGCCACTATGAAGTCGTATTCATGGTCCATCCGGACCAGAGCGAGCAGGTGCCGGCCATGATCGAGCGTTACAAGACGCTGATCGAGGGCGACAGCGGCAAGATCCACCGTCTTGAAGATTGGGGCCGGCGCCAGCTGGCCTATCCGATCGAGAACCTGGTCAAGGCCCATTACGTACTGATGAACATCGAGTGCGGACAAAAGGTGCTCACCGAGCTCGGCGACAGCTTCCGCTTCAACGACGCGGTGCTGCGCCACATCGTGCTGTCGCGCGAAGCCGCCGACACTGAGCCGTCCCTGATCCTGAAGAGCAAGGACGAAAAAGGCGATCGCCGCCGCCGCGACGATGAGTCGATGGAAAGCCCGGTCGACGCTGTCGACGCTGCCTGAGCCTGAAGGAATAGACCATGTCCAAATTTTTCCGTCGCCGCAAGTTCTGCAAATTCACCGCCGAAGGCATCACCGAGATCGACTACAAGGACCTGGGCACGCTGCGCCAGTACCTGAGCGAGAACGGTAAGATCGTGCCGAGCCGCATCACCGGCACCAAGGCCAAGTACCAGCGCCAGTTGCAGACCGCGATCAAGCGCGCGCGCTTCCTTGCCTTGATCCCGTACACCGATAACCACAACGTCTAAGCACTTTGCCCACTCGGCAGGGCGGCGTTGGAAAACGGTTCGCGAATCCTCATTGGCTAATGCCAACTCCGGTTCGCTCACCGCCTTCCGCCTTGCCCCGCCGTCGCGGGCTGTGTGCTTCCCGCTCTTCCCCGTCCCTACGGACAGCAATAGTTGCAGTGCGCACGCACTGCTAACGTAACGGAGCTGCACAAATGAAATTGATCCTCCTGCAGAAAGTCGTGAACCTCGGTGGCCTTGGCGACAAGGTCGACGTCAAGCCGGGCTACGGCCGCAATTTCCTGGTGCCATTCGGCAAGGCCGTTCCGGCCACCGCCGCCAACGTCGCCGCGTTCGAAGCCAAGCGCGCTGACTACGAAGCGAAGGCCAATGACGTGCTGGCTGCCGCGCAGGCACGCCTGGCCGGCTTCGAAGATGCGTCGGTGACCATCCACGCCAATGCCTCGACCGAAGGCAAGCTGTTCGGCTCGGTCGGCACCCGCGATATCGCCGAGGCATTCACCGCGGCCGGCCACAAGCTGGAAAAATCCGAAGTGATCATGAGCGAAGGCGCGATCCGTCGCACCGGCGAATTCGAGGTTACCGTGCACCTGCATGCGGACGTTGAAACCAAGGTCAAGGTCATCGTGGCTCCCGAAGCCTGAGTGCGTTCATCAGCTTGGCATGAAAGGCCGCCTTCGGGCGGCTTTTTTTATGGCCACGCCTGACTCGTCGCACTTCATGAGATGCGCTACGCTTATCCACAGGGTTATGCGTAACGCTCTGGCTTGCATGCCGGTACGATGTAGCTCATGCCCGCGACCGCTTCGCGTCGTCGGCCACGAGAACCACATCTGATGTCCGCACGCCCCGAATCCTTCCGTTCCGACAGCAAGCTCGATGCCTTGCGCGTGCCGCCACAATCGGTGGAGGCCGAGCAGGCGGTGATCGGCGGCCTGATGCTCGCGCCCGATTCGCTGGATCGCGTCGCCGACTTCCTCACTGAAAATGATTTTTACCGGCGCGATCATCGACTGATTTACCGCGGCATCCGCGAGCTGTCGGAAAAGAGCAAGCCCTTCGATGCGGTCACGCTGGGTGAGTGGTTCGAGGCCAACAACCTCGCCGACCAGATCGGTGGCACCGGTTACCTGATCGAGCTGGCCAGCACCACGCCATCGGCAGCGAACATCCGTGCCTATGCGGAAATCGTCCGCGAGAAATCGGTCATGCGTCAGTTGATCGATGCCGGCACGCAGATCGTCAACGACGGCTTCCAGCCAGAAGGCCGTGACAGCCAGGAAGTGTTGTCGGCCGCGGAGATGAAGGTCTTCCGCATCGCCGAGCAGGGCCGACGCGGTCGCGCCGATTTCATTCCCTTGCGCGAGGCGATGAAGGATGCGTTCCAATTGCTGCAGGAACGTTACGAAAACCAGGGCACGGTCACCGGCCTGCCCACCGGCTTCCATGATTTCGACGAGATGACCGCCGGCCTGCAGCCGTCCGACCTGATTATTCTTGCTGCGCGCCCAGCCATGGGAAAAACCACGCTCGCCTTGAACATGGCCGAGTACGCGGCACTCAAGACCAAGAAAGCGGTGGCGGTGTATTCGATGGAAATGTCGGCCTCGCAGCTGGCCTTCCGCCTGATCTCATCGATCGGTCGCATCAACGCCACGCGGCTGCGCACCGGCCAGCTCGAAGACGAAGATTGGTCACGCGTCAACATGGCCATCAAGATGCTCTCGGACGTGAAGATATTCATAGACGACACGCCCGCGCTGTCGCCAGACGTGCTGCGCTCCAAGGCACGCCGGATCAAGCGCGAACACGACCTCGGCCTGATCGTCATCGACTACCTGCAGCTGATGACAGTGCCCGGCACTGGCGAAAATCGCGCGACTGAAATCTCCGAGATCTCGCGTTCGCTGAAAGCCCTGGCCAAGGAACTGAACGTGCCGGTGATCGCGCTTTCGCAGCTCAACCGCGGCCTGGAATCGCGTACCGACAAGCGTCCGGTGATGGCCGACCTGCGCGAATCGGGCGCCATCGAGCAGGACGCGGACATCATCGTATTCATCTACCGCGACGAGTACTACAACAAGGATTCCAACGACAAGGGCCTGGCCGAGGTGATCATCGGCAAGCAGCGCAACGGCCCGACCGGCGTATGCAAATTGAAGTTCTTCGGCGAATACACGCGCTTCGACAATCTCGCGCGAGACAGCGTCGGATCCTTCGAGTAGGTGAAGCGGCTGCGGTGCATCGGCTAGAATCAGCGCGTGTCCCGGCCGACAACTGCCACCATCCACATCGATGCACTGCGCCACAACCTGGCGCAGGTCCGGCTGCTCGCACCCAACTCGCGGGTCATGGCGGTGGTGAAGGCCGACGGGTATGGCCACGGCCTGGAGCGCGTCGCGCGCGCGCTGGCAGGCGCGGATGCGTTCGGCGTTGCGGCGCTGTCGGATGCCGAGCGTTTGCGTGCTGCCGGGCTGTCGCAACGCATAGTCCTGCTCTCCGGTTTCGACGAGCCCAACGATCTGGCGCAGCTGCGCCGGCTCGAAGTCGATTCCGTGGTGCACCATGAATCGCAACTGGCGATGCTGGAGGCCGACCGTGGCGCCGGCATGATCCGGGTCTGGCTCAAGCTCGACACCGGCATGCACCGCCTCGGCTTTGCGCCAGCGCAGGCAATGCAGGTTCACGCACGCTTGCGCGCGCTCGCCAACGTCGATGACGACATCACGCTGATGACCCACTTCGCAAGCTCGGATGAATTCGATGGCGCGCAGACGCAGACGCAACTGGCCAAGTTCGCCAACTCAACCGCGGTGCTCGATGGCGCGGTGTCGCTTTCCAATTCCGCAGCCGTGCTCGGCTGGCCCGACGCGCATCGCGACTGGGTGCGCGCTGGCGGCGCGCTTTATGGTCTTTCGGTGGTTGCTGGCAGGACCGGCGCCGACTTCGGATTGAAGGCGGCAATGAGCCTGTCCACGCGCCTGATAGCGATCAATCGCGTCGCCAAGGGTGAGCGCGTCGGTTATTCGGCAACATGGCAATGTCCGGAAGACATGGATGTAGGCGTCGCGGCCATCGGTTATGGCGACGGCTATCCGCGCGCCGCGCCCGCTGGAACGCCGGTTCTGATCCGTGGCGTGCGCGTGCCACTGATCGGTCGGGTATCGATGGA
>JAYSXN010000047.1:0-7087 GCA_043717405.1 Gammaproteobacteria bacterium | reverse complement strand
CGCACTCCACGCTCGGCTGGCCGGATCCGCAAGCGATGGAGCAGCTTGGTTTCGATCGCTACCTGCCGACCTCGGTACTGGTCACCGGCTTCGACATCATTTTCTTCTGGGTCGCACGGATGATCATGATGACCGACCATTTCACCGGCCAGGTGCCATTCAAGGACGTTTACATCACCGGTCTGGTGCGCGACAGCCACGGGCAGAAGATGTCCAAGTCCAAGGGCAATATCCTCGACCCGATCGACATCATCGATGGCATCACGCTGGAGCAGCTGATCGCCAAGCGCACCGGCGGACTGATGAAGCCGGCCGACGCGCCGAAGATCGAGAAGGCCACGCGCAAGGAATTTCCCGACGGCATTCCCGCCTTCGGTGCCGACGCACTGCGCTTTACGTTCGCTTCGCTGGCGACGCACGGCCGCGATATCAAGTTCGACCTCAACCGCGCCGAGGGTTACAAGAATTTCTGCAACAAGCTGTGGAATGCCGCTCGCTTCGTGCTGATGAATTGCGAAGGCTTCGATGCAACGACGGCGCCGGACGCGTTGGCGACAGATGCCGAGCGCTGGATCCAGCATCGCCTGCAGCTGATGCTGGCGAGCATTGAGAAAAACTTTGCGGCCTATCGCTTCGACCTGGCCGCGCAGGACATGTACGATTTTGCCTGGAACGAATATTGCGACTGGTTTCTGGAGTTGGCCAAGCCCGCGCTGCAAGGCGATGACGCGCTGGCCGCGGCCAGTACGCGGCGCACGCTGCTGCGCGTGCTGGAAACATTGTTGCGCGCCCTGCATCCGCTGATCCCGTTCATCACCGAGGAAATCTGGCAATCGGTGGCGCCGGTGCTCGGCGTTGGCGGCGATTCGATCAGCACGCAACCCTACCCGCAGCACGAGCCGACGCTGACCGATACCGCGGCCGATGCCGACATCGAGTGGCTGAAACTGGTGGTGACGCAACTGCGCTCGATTCGCAGCCAGATGAATATTGCGCCGGGGCGCACGGTGCCGTTGCTCTGGCAGGGCGAAGCCGATGACCCGGGCCAGATCGAGCGGCATGGGGCCTCGCTCAGGTTCCTGGCCAGGCTGGAATCGATCTCGGCGGTCAGTGGCGAGGCACCGGCAAGCGCTTCGGCGGTCGTGCGTGGGCTGACCTTGCTGATTCCGCTCGCCGGCTTGATCGACCTCGACGCAGAGCGCATCCGGCTGGACAAGGAAATACGGCGCATCGAGGGCGAGATCGGCAAATGCGAGGGAAAGCTTGCGAGCGAAACCTTCGTCAGCAATGCGCCAGCGGCGGTCGTTGCGCAAGAGCGGGTGCGGCTGGCGGATTGGAGCCAACAGCGCGATGCCTTGCAAGCGCAGCGCGAGCGGATCTGACGCGGGCTATTCTGGCGGCAGCAGTTCGCGCGCCATGACGATGGCGTCTTCGCGACCCTTCGTGGACGGGTAATAGTTCGGCCGGCGGCCAATCTCGTTGAAGCCCTCGCTGTCGTACAGCGCAATCGCCCCGACATTGCTCGGGCGGACTTCCAGGAACACCCGGTCTGTCATGTGCCAGCGGGCAATGTCGATCAGGCGCCGGAGTATGTGCCGACCGTGGCCATGGCCCTGGTGCTCGGGCGCCACGCAGACGTTGAGGACGTGCGCTTCGCCGGCCGCGCAGCTGAGTACGCCGTAACCGATGATCCCGGCGCGGCAATCGAGCACCCAGCATTCATGGCCGACGCGCAGGCAGTCACGGAAGATGCCCGGGGTCCACGCGAATATATAGGCGCGTTGCTCGATGGCCGCGACGATTTCCACGTCGGACTGGCGCATTGCCCGCAGTTGCGAGGACTCGTCCACGCGGGCGTTCATCGCAAGCCGCGCCGCAGTTCGCGCAGCCGCGGCCACAGGGCACGCTTGAGCTGCGGTTGCTGGCGCAACTGCGCCAGGTCCAGTTGCAGTGGGCTGATGTCGCTGCCACCGGCAGCGCGCTTAAGTGCCGTCCCGAGTGCAGTCATGGCTGCACCGACGGCCGCGGGTGCAGCAACTGGCGCCGCTGCCCCGTGGATGTCCCCAGCCGACTCCGCCGCTCCGCCGGCGTGGGCTACAGGCTGCACGCACACCAACAGCAGCGGCTCGATGCCCATCGCGACCAGCAGCCGCTGTTGCTCGGCAGTCACGGTCATGGCAGCGGCAAATTCCTCCGGCTGCGGATCCACAGCCAATGCACCGGCCCGGATAACGCGTAAGCAGTGACGACGGTGAGCAGTACGCGCGGCGGATCAACCATCAGCGCCACCAGGAACCCGACGATCAGCAGCATCACCCAGAACGGCACCCGCTCATTCTTTCGCTCGCCCTTGAAGCTGGTGTAGCGCACCCGGCTGACCATCAACAGCGCGCAGGCCACCGTCAACGCGGCAGCGCCGTATCGTAAGGTCTCGCCACTGAGGCCAAAGGCTTCCATCGACCACACGAAGGACATCATCAGCGCCGCCGAGGAGGGGCTGTTCAAGCCGATGAACCAGCGCTTGTCGGCCACGCCGACCTGGGTGTTGAACCGGGCCAGGCGCAACGCCGCGCAGGCCACATACAGAAACGCGGCCGCCCAGCCCAGCTTGCCGGGCAGTGGGCCGTCGGCCTTCATGGTCACCAGCGCCCAGTGGTACATGACCAGCGCGGGTGCCATGCCGAAGCTGACCAGGTCCGCCAGCGAATCGTATTGCACGCCGAACTCACTGCTGGTGCCGGTCATGCGCGCCACGCGGCCGTCGACCCCGTCGAACACCGCCGCCACGAACACCGCAATGCACGCCAGTTCGAAATGGCCGCTTGCCGCCGCCAGTATTGCGTAGAAGCCAGAGAACAATCCGCAGGTGGTCAGCAGGTTGGGCAACAGGTAGATGTGCCGGTTGCGCGGCCGCCGTGCGTCGTCTATGGGATCCATATAGCCAGTGTAGCCGCTACCGCCATGCTTGCCAGTCGAGCCGGCAGGCGTTAGAACACTACGGAACACGGAGAACGCCATGCGCCTTGCACACGCTGTGATTGCCGGCATCGCCCTGGCGGCTTTGCTGGGCTGGTGGACGCTCGGCCACCCGGGCTATGAAACCGGCGAGCAACACGCCGCCCGCGTTGCCGCCGTGCGCGCCGCGCAGGAACCAAAGCTGTACCGGTGGCACGACCGGCACGGCGTGCTGCAGCTTACCGACAAGCCACCCAACGGTCGCAAGTACGAGGTGGTGTCCATGCGCGAGGACGTCAACGTCATCCCGATGTCGGCACCGGAAGCCGCCCCGGCCCGATAAAGAGGAAGCGGCAATTGCCGAGAGGGCTCGGCCTGGCGGCACCGGCAGCCGCTACAATGGCGCTCTTTACCCAGCGATTGCCGATGCGCCTGTCCCGCTTCCATTTATCCACCTCCCGGGAGACCCCCGGCGATGCCGAGGTCAGCAGCCATCGGCTGATGCTGCGCGCCGGCATGATCCGCAGGCTGGCTGCCGGCCTGTACACCTGGTCGCCGTTGGGCCTGCGCGTGCTGCGCCGAGTCGAAGCGATCGTGCGCGAGGAGATGGACCGCACCGGCGCGCTCGAGATGCTGATGCCTTCGATCCAGCCACGCGAGCTGTGGGATGAGACCGGCCGTTGGCAGAAGTTCGGCGGCCAGCTGTTGAAGATCAAGGACCGCAAGGACGCCGAGTACGCCTACGGCCCGACCCACGAGGAAGTGGTCACCGATTTTGCGCGCAATGAATTGCGCAGCTACAAGCAGTTGCCGGTCACCTTCTACCAGATCCAGACCAAGTTCCGCGACGAAATCCGGCCGCGCTTCGGCGTGATGCGTGCGCGCGAATTCCTGATGAAGGATGCCTACTCCTTCCATCTTGGCGCCGAATCGATGGCGCAGACCTACCAGCAGATGGTCGAGGCCTACACTCGAATCTTCACGCGGCTGGGCCTTGGCTTTCGCGCCGTGGCCGCCGACACCGGCGCGATCGGCGGCAGCGCCTCGCAGGAGTTCCACGTGCTCGCCGATTCCGGCGAAGACGCCATCGCGTTCTCCGACGGCTCCGACTACGCCGCCAACACCGAGATGGCCGAAGCAATCGCGCCGCTCGGTCCCCGTGCCCAGGCTTCGGCCAAGCTGCGCAAGGTGGTCACGCCCACGCAAACCACATGCGAGGAAGTCGCGGCATTGTTGGACGTGCCGCTCACGCGTACCGTCAAGTCGCTCGCGTTGATCGGCGACCATGGTTTCGTGCTCGCGCTGGTCCGCGGCGACCACAGCGTCAACGAGGTCAAGCTGGCGAAACTGCCCGGCATGGCTGATTTCCGCATGGCCAACGAGGCCGAGATCATCGCCCACCTCGGCAGCGAACCGGGCTTCCTCGGCCCGCTCAACCCGCGCCAGAAGATCATCGTCATTGCCGACCGCAGCGTGGCAATGATGGCCGACTTCGTGGTCGGGGCCAACGAGACCGGTTTCCACCTGGACGGCGTCAACTGGGTACGCGACCTGCCCGAAGCCGACCGCGTGGCCGACATCCGCACTGTCGTTGCCGGCGATGAGTCGCCCGACGGCCGCGGCACCTTGTCCATCGCACGCGGCATCGAGGTCGGCCACGTTTTCCAGCTGGGTCAAAAATACGCAGAGGCGATGGGCGCCACCGTGCTTGACGCGGAAGGCAAGGCGCAGGTCATGCACATGGGCTGTTACGGCATCGGCGTCAGCCGCATCGTGGCCGCGGCCATCGAGCAGAACAGCGATGCCAACGGCATCATCTGGCCCGAGTCCATGGCACCGTGGCGTATCGCGGTGTGCGTGATCAATCCGAAAAACGACGCGGCCGTGCTGGCTGAGGCGACAGCGCTGTATGAAGAACTAAACGCCCGCGGCATCGAGGCCTGCCTGGACGACCGTGGCTTGCGTCCGGGCAACATGTTTTCCGACATCGAATTGATCGGCATCCCGCATCGTGTGGTCGTGTCCGAGCGCGGGATCGCCGCCGGCAGTTTCGAATACCGCGCCCGCCGCGGAGTTGACAACCAGCAACTCAGCCGCGAGCAATTGTTCGCGCTGCTCAGCCAGGAAACCCCATGATCGAATCCTTCAGCCGCGACCAGTTGCTGCAATGCGCCAACGGCGAGATGTTCGGTCCCGACAACGGGCGCCTGCCGCTACCCAACATGCTGATGATGGATCGCATCACGCATATCAGCGACGAGGGCGGCGCTTACGGCAAGGGCCTGATCACCGCGGAACTCGACATCACGCCCGACCTGTGGTTTTTCGCCTGCCATTTCCGCGGCGACCCGGTGATGCCCGGCTGCCTAGGCCTGGATGCGATGTGGCAGCTGGTCGGTTTTTTCCTGGTGTGGAAGAAAAACCCAGGGCGCGGCCGCGCCCTCGGCGTGGGTGAGGTCAAGTTTGCGGGCCAGGTCTTGCCGACGGCCAGACTGGTCAGTTATGTAATCGATGTGAAACGCGTGGTCGAGCGCAAGTTGGTGCTGGCCATTGCCGATGCCAAAATGCTGGTCGATGGGCGCGAGATCTACAGCGCCACCGACTTGCGGGTCGGCTTGTTCACCTCCACCGAAACCCTTTGAGGTAGTCATGAAGCGCGTCGTCATCACTGGCATGGGTCTGGTTTCGTGTCTGGGCAATGACCGCGCCAGCGTTGCTGACTCACTGCGCGACCTGCGGCCGGGCATCCGTGCCATTCCCGAGTATGCGCAGCTTGGCTTCCGCAGCCAGGTGGCAGGCCAGCCGGACGTCGACATGGATGCGCGCATCGATCGCAAGCAGCGCCGCTTCATGGGCGACGCGGCCGCATTCGCCACCATCTCCATGGCCGATGCCATCGCCGACGCCGGGCTGGATCCCGCGCAGGTGTCCAACACGCGCGCTGGCGTCATAGCCGGTTCCGGCGGTGGTTCCTGTGCCAACCAGGTCGAGGCCGCGGATTTGCTGCGCGCCAAGGGCGTGCGCCGCGTCGGGCCCTATATGGTGACGCGCACGATGTGCTCGACGGTGTCGGCGAACCTGGCCACTGCCTTCGGCATCCGCGGCCTGAATTATTCCATCTCGTCGGCCTGCGCCACCTCGGCGCATTGCATTGGCGCGGCGATGGAGCAGATCCAGCTGGGCAAGCAGGACCTCGTGTTCGCAGGCGGCGGCGAGGAACTGCATTGGAGCCAGACCGTATTGTTCGATGCGATGGGCGCGCTGTCATCGAAGTACAACGCAACGCCGCAGGTTGCCTCGCGCGCCTACGACGCCGGCCGTGATGGTTTTGTCATCGCTGGCGGCGGCGGCATGCTGGTGGTCGAATCGCTGGAGCATGCGCAGGCGCGCGGTGCGCGCATCCTTGCTGAAATCGTTGGCTACGGCGCAAGCTCCGACGGCGCCGACATGGTCGCGCCCTCCGGCGAAGGTGCCGCGCGGTGCATGCGCCAGGCGCTGGCGACGGTGGACGGGCCAATCGATTATCTCAACACGCACGGCACCTCGACACCGGTTGGCGACCTGGCCGAGCTCGGGGCGATTCGCGACGTCTTCGGCGACCAGGTCCCGCCGTTCTCATCCACCAAATCGCTGTCGGGACACTCCCTGGGTGCGGCCGGCGTGCATGAGGCGATCTATTGCCTGCTGATGCTGGAGCACGGATTCATGGCCGGCTCGGCGAATATCGAAACGCTGGATGTTGCCGCGGAAGGCATGCCGGTATTGCGGCAGACCCGCACCGCGGACCTGCGCACGGTGATGTCGAACAGCTTCGGTTTCGGCGGCACCAACGCGACCCTGGTGCTGCGTCGCTGGCAATAAGCGAATCAACGCGCAAACGCGGGTAACATTCGCGGACCGCTTCGTCGAGGATGAGCCAAGGCATGAGCACTATCAAACTGGACGGCTTGTCGAGCCGCGAGCTGGAAGCGCTGATCGCCCAGGCCAGCAAGCGCAAGTCGCAACTGGCCCGGCGCAAGCCGATCGATCAGGTGCGCCAGAAGATCGCCGCCGTGGCCAAGGCCGAGGGCTACACGTTGCAGGAACTGTTTGGTGCCGGCACGCAGGCGAAAGCGCCGGCCGGCGCGCGCGC
>JAYSXN010000046.1:0-7090 GCA_043717405.1 Gammaproteobacteria bacterium | reverse complement strand
TGACCAGCATGAGCTTCAACATCTTGTTCAACGGCCTGGTCACTGATGCCGACAGCAGCGGAACCATCACGGCTGGCGACACCCTGTCCTACGACCTGCGCATGATCAACACGGGCACGCAGAACCTGACCAATGTCGTTGACAGCGCCGCGTTGCTGACACCGGGCAGCTTCACATGCCCCCTGGTCAACAACTCCAGCGGCTGCGTCGTTACCATGACTCACATCGTCACCGCGGCCGAAGCCACTGCAGGCAACGTCAGCATCACCGGCTCGGCCACCGCAACCGAAATCACCGTGCCGGTGACCTTCACCATCAACACTCCCGTGGCGGCGCCTCCCGCAGCCATGCTGGTGGCGGTGTTCAACAACGGCAGCACTGACCCGGACAACAATGGCCAGGCGACCGTAGGCGACACGATCAGCTATCAGGTGCAGGCGCAAAACACCGGCACGACGCCGCTGACCAATGTCGTGGTGAGCGACGCCCTGCTGGTGCCCAGCACCTTCACCTGCGCCAGCGTCGGCGTAGGCGGCGTTTGTAATCTGTCAGGTACCTACACCATCACCGTAGCCGACGAGACCGCCGGCAGCATCACCAACACCGGTACGGCCACGTCCACCGAAGTGCCGGGGCCGATCAGCGGCACGCTCAACACGCCGGTCGTCACCCGCACGACGAGCTTGGCGGTCAGCCAGGCGGTCGTGGGCAATACCGATCCCGACGGCAATGGCCAGATCAGTGTCGGCGACACGCTGACCTATGCCGTGACCATGCTCAATACCGGCACCCAGCCGTTGACGTCCATCGCAGTCAGCGATCCGCTGCTCACACCGAACAGCATCACCTGCCCGGTGGCAAACACCCTCAGTGCCTGCGTGCTGAATGGTACTTACCTGGTCACGGCCGCCGATGCCACAGCAGGCAGCGTCAGCAGCACCGGCTCGGTGACCACGACCGAGCTTCCCGGCCCGTTCACCAACACATTGAACTCACCCGTCGCAACGCTTGCGGCATCGATGGGCGTGGGCAACGCGCTGGCCAGCTTCGCCGACAATGACGGCAACGCCCAGGTCACTTCCGGCGATGTCCTCACCTACACGGTGACCGCGACCAACACCGGTGCCGCCGTGCTTACCAACGTGGTCGTGTCCGACCCATCGATCGCGCCCGCCTCGACCACTTGCGCGAGCGTGTTGCCGACGCAGACCTGCGCACTCACCGGTACCTACACCGTCACCGCGGCCGATGCCAGCGCGGGTAATGTGACCAATACCGGGTCGGCGGTTTCGACACAAACCAGCACGACTGTGTCGAGCGTGGTCATCACGCCAGTGTTCACGATAGCCGGGCCGGCAGCCACGACGCTTAACGTGCTGTCCGGAAACCAGCAAGTGCTGGCGGTCGGCACCGCATCGGCATCCATGGTGGTGGAGCTGAAGTCCGCCGGCGTTCCGGTGGCCGGCCAGACCATCAACTGGAGCGCCAGCGGCGGTAGCCTGAGTACTCCATCCAGCGTAACTGACGCGGCCGGGCATGCCAGCGCCAAGATCACCCTGACCGTGGTGGGCGCGAGCACGGTGTCCGCTACTTTCACAGGCACTCCATCCTATGCGGCGGCCAGCGCAACCTTCAGCCAGAACAGCTCGATCGCATCGCTGCCGGCCTTGACCCCCAACCAGCATTCGGTCGCGGTTGCGCTCGACAACGCCTGCGCGGCGCTGGCGATCGCCGGGACACTCACACCCGAACAGCAGGACCTGCTGGCCCAGTGCCAGGCATTGACCGCAGCCAGCCCGATATCCCCGACTGCGGTTGCCACCGCCCTGGGTCAATTGCTGCCTGACATCGCCGAGGTGCAATCACGGACCGGCCAGGCCGCTGTTGCCGCCCAGTACGAAAACCTCAAGAGCCGCATGTCGGCCTTGCGCCACGGCAGCTCCGGACTGTCCACAGGTGGGCTGACGCTTACTGGCTCCGGCGGCAGTATCGGGTTGTTCGGCCTCGGTGCCGCCTTGCTGGCTGACAATCCACCAACAGCAAAGGACAACGGTTTCTCGCGCTGGGGCCTGTTCGTATCGGGCAATATTGGTCGAGGCGAATCGGACCCGACGTCGCTCACGCCGCGCTACAGCTTCGATATAGAGGGCATCACGATCGGCGCCGATTACCGGGAGAGTGATCACTTCGTCCTGGGCGCTGCCCTGGGCTATACATCGCAGGATACGGACCTCGCCGCGCACCAGGGCTCGATAGCGATGCACGGCCTCAGCCTTACCGGCTACGCGACCTGGTATCAGCAGGACAGTCGGTATCTGGACAGTTCGTTGAGCTATGGAAAAAATGATTTCGATCTGCTGCGACGCATCGAGTTTTCCGTACCGCTGCCTGGCGGCGGTGTCGCAGCCGTCGACCAGACGGCAAAAGTCGCAACCGGCGGCAGTGATTTTTCCGTGGCCACAACGCTTGGTCGGGATTTCCACAGGAACGCGTGGGCATTTGGCGTTTACGGGCGGGCCTTGTACAGCCGCCTGCAGTTCGACGGGTTTACCGAGCGGTTCCAGGACTCGCACACCGGGAATGGTTTGGGCCTGCGAGTGGATGCGCGCGAAGTGACGGCGCTCAGTTCGGTCCTGGGCGGCAAACTGGATTACGTGCATAGCACCAGTTGGGGAGTGCTCATGCCGCACTTCGAACTGGAATGGCAGCACGAATACCGCAGCGACCCCGATGGCTTCCGCGCATTCCTGCTCAACGACCCAACCGGCACGCCGATCATGGTTGTTGGCGACGCCATGGACGCCAGCTACATGCGTATCGGAGTTGGCCTGTCCATGGTGCTGACGCACGGTCGTTCGGCCTTTGCCAATTACACGAAGGTGGTTGGCCGTGCCGGGTTGGAGCAAGACAACCTGGCGTTGGGGTTCAGGATGGAATTTTGAAGGCGACGGACTGACTGCCGAAAACTACGGGCCTCAAGCCGCCTCGCGAAGTACGGCGAGCATCTGTTCGCCGTAGCGTTCCAGCTTGGATGCGCCGACGCCGTTGATCAGGCCTAGTTCGCGCAGGTTGCGTGGCCGCTGGGTGGCCATTTCGCGCAGCGTGGCATCGTGGAAGATGACGTACGCAGGCAAGTTCTGTTCCCGGGCGAGCGCTGCTCGCCAGCCACGCAATGCTTCAAACACCGGCGCGTCGCGTGGCGGCAGCTCGATGGCGGTTGCGGATTTCCCGGCAGCGCTAGCCCGCCCGGGTCGCTCGCGTCGAGCTTCACTTTCACGGCGCAGGGACACCTGTTGCTCACCACGCAACACCGCGCGGCTTGCCGGCGTCAGGCGCAACCCGCCATGGCCGGCGGCGTCGACTTCCAGCAGCCCATGCGCCACGAGTTGCCGGAACACGCCCTTCCATTGGCGCATGTCCAGGTCGCTGCCGATGCCGAAGGTGCTCAGGCGTTGGTGCCCGAACTGCATCACCCGGTCGTTGCCAAGCCCACGCAGGATGTCGATCAGGTGCGCCGCGCCGAAACGTTGCCCGCTGCGGTAGACGCAGGACAACGCCTTCTGCGCCGCCACGGTGGCGTCCCAGGTTACGGCGGGCTCCAGGCAGTTGTCGCAATTGCCGCAGGCGCGTGGATAGGTCTCATCGAAGCTCGACAGCAGCACTTGCCGGCGGCAACGCGTGGATTCGCAATAGCCAAGCAAGGTGTCAAGCTTGCGCCGCTCCAGCCGGCGCCTTTCCTCGCCGGCATCGGAGGATTCGATCATCTTCTGCAGCATCACCAGGTCGCCGAGCCCATAGGTCAGCCAGGCCTCTGCAGGCTCGCCATCCCGGCCGGCGCGCCCGGTTTCCTGGTAGTAACCTTCGAGTGATTTGGGCAGGTCCAGGTGCGCCACGAAGCGCACGTCGGGTTTGTCGATGCCCATGCCGAAGGCGATGGTCGCAACCACCACCACTCCCTCCTCGCGCAGGAAGCGCCGCTGGTTGGCGCTGCGCACGGCGGCGTCCATACCGGCGTGGTAGGGCAGGGCGACGATGCCCTGGGCGGCAAGAAATTCCGCTGTTTCCTCCACTTTTTTCCGCGACAGGCAATAGACGATGCCGGCCGCGCCGCGATGGGCCGCGAGGAAATCCAGCAATTGGCGTCGCGCGTTGTCTTTCTGCACCACGCGGTAGCGAATGTTCGGCCGGTCGAATGAACTGATGAACTGCCGTGCGGATTCGAGCCCGAGGCGCTCCACGATCTCCGCCCGCGTGGGCGCGTCCGCGGTGGCGGTCAGCGCAATGCGCGGGACGCTGGGCCAGCGTTCATGCAACAGGTTCAGCTCGCGATACTCAGGGCGGAAATCATGTCCCCACTGCGACACGCAATGCGCCTCGTCGATGGCGAACAGCGCAACCGGGCAACGGTCGAGCAGGCCGAGGAAGCGCTCACTGAGCAGCCGCTCCGGCGCTACGTACAGCAGGTCGAGATCTCCGGCCAGAAGGCGGCGCTCGACCACAGCTGCTTCAGCGGCGGCTAGTGACGAGTTCAGGAACGCAGCGCGAACACCGAGCTGCAACAGGGCATCGACCTGGTCCTGCATCAATGCGATTAGCGGCGACACCACGATTGCCGTGCCGGGGCGCAACAGCGCCGGCACCTGGTAACACAGGGATTTGCCGCCGCCGGTGGGCATAAGCACCAGACAGTCGCCACCAGCAATCACCTCATCGACTACCGCGGCCTGCTCGCCGCGGAACGCGGCGTGGCCAAATACGCGGTGCAGCGTTTCGAGGGGTTTGCTCATGCTGCAGGATACCAAGCATGCGACCCGCGAATGCCGGAAATCACCGCCGCCCGGTGTGCGGATACCCTGACGGCGCCACAACCGCGCACCGACGGGGCGCGATGCGCAAGTACTGTCGGGATGGGACAATTGCCCATGGACCGACTGCGCATGGACTGCACGATGATTCAGACGCAAGCGCCGCGAACGAGGCATCTCGCATGAGCGAGGCGAACCTGCAGCGCGCCTTGCTGCGTGACCAACCGGGGCTACGCCGGTTGCAATCGCGGCTGCGGGAGCAGCCGGATGATGCCAGCATTCGCGATGCCTTCCAGCTCAAGTTGGCGGCTTCCATCAGCGCCCGCGAGCAGCGAGTGGCGCTTGCGCCGCTGCCCCGATTTGATGACGATCTTCCCGTGGCGAGGGAAGCATCGAAAATAATCGAGCTCATCCAGCAACACCAGGTCGTGATCGTTGCCGGCGAGACCGGTTCGGGCAAGACCACGCAACTCCCGAAGATGTGCCTGGCCGCCGGCCGCGGTATCGACGGCATGATCGGCTGTACCCAGCCGCGGCGCATTGCCGCGCGCGCGGTGGCACGTCGCGTCGCCGAAGAACTGCAAGTGCCGCTCGGCGCGGCCGTGGGCTTCCAGGTCCGCTTCTCGGAAAAAACCAGCGACGCAACCTACATCAAGTTCATGACCGACGGCATCCTGCTGGCCGAGATCCAGTCCGACCGTTTGCTGTCGCGCTATGACACGCTGATCATCGACGAGGCGCACGAGCGCAGCCTCAACATCGACTTCCTGCTCGGCTACCTGCGCCAGCTGGTGGCCAAGCGCCGCGATCTCAAGCTGATCATCACCTCGGCCACCATCGATACCGAGCGTTTTTCACGCCACTTCCATGACGCCCCCATCGTCAGCGTCGAGGGGCGTGGCTTTCCGGTCGAGACGCACTATCGACCGCCTGCGGGCGAGGCCGACGATGCCGGCGAGCAATCGATGGGCGCGGCGATTGTCGCGGCCGTCGATGAAATCACCGGCACCGATCCGCTTGGCGACATCCTTGTCTTCCTGCCTGGCGAACGCGAAATCCGCGACGCGCACCTTGCGCTCGGCAAGCAGAAGTACCGGTCAACGGAAGTCCTCGCGCTGTACGCGCGCCTGTCCGCGCATGACCAGGACCGCGTGTTCCAGCCGGGCCCGCAGCGGCGCATCGTGCTGAGCACCAACGTGGCCGAAACCTCGTTGACAGTGCCGCGTATCCGCTACGTGGTGGACCCGGGCGCGGCGCGCATCAAGCGCTATTCGCCGCGGCAGAAGCTCGACCGCCTGCATATCGAACCGGTATCGCAAGCCAGCGCCGACCAGCGCCAGGGTCGCTGCGGGCGCATCGCGTCGGGCATCTGCTACCGGCTGTATTCCGAAGCCGATTACCTGTCGCGTCCGCGCTACACCGATCCGGAAATCCTGCGCGCATCACTGGGTGGCGTGATCCTGCGCATGCTGTCACTTAGCCTGGGCCGCATCGAGGATTTTCCATTCATCGATCCACCCGATCCGCGCGCTATCGCCGATGGCTGGCAACAGCTCAGCGAACTGGGCGCGGTGGACAAGGACCGTCGATTGACTCCGATCGGCCGGCACATGGCGAGGCTGCCCGTGGACGTGAAGCTGGCACGCATGCTGGTGGCTGCGCAGCACCTCGGGTGCCTGCGCGAAGTGACCGTCATCGCCGCATTCCTCGGCATCCAGGATCCGCGCGAACGGCCAGCCGAGCAGCGCGCGGCCGCCGACAATGCGCACGCGCAATTCGCCGATGCGCAATCGGAATTCACCGGCGTGATCAAGCTCTGGGACGCTTATCGCGCGGCGCACGAGGAACTGTCGCAGTCGAAACTGCGGCAATGGTGCGAGCGCAACTTCCTGGGCTTCCTGCGGATGCGCGAGTGGCGGGAATTGCATCGGCAATTGCTGCTCGCCTGCGAGACGCTCGGCTGGCCGATCAACGACAAGGCTGCCGATTACCCGACCTTGCACCGCGCATTGATCGCCGGCTTGCCCAGCCAGGTGGGACATCGCGCGGAGAAGGGTATCTACGATGCTCCACGTCAGCGCAAGTTCAAGCTGTTTCCCGGATCGGCGCTGATCCGGCAGCCGCCGGCCTGGTTGCTGGTGGCGACCTTGCTCGATACGCAATCGATATGGGGCCTGATGGCAGCGCGCATCGAGCCGGAGTGGGTGATTGCCGAGCTCAGCCACCTGCTGTCGCGCCGGCATTTCGATCCGCACTGGTCTCGCGCGCAAGGACGCGTGATTGGT
>JAYSXN010000045.1:0-7093 GCA_043717405.1 Gammaproteobacteria bacterium | reverse complement strand
CGACCGCGAGACCAGCGAAAAAGTGTTCGGCAAGATCAACCCGGTCGGCAAGCGCGTGAGCATGGATGGCACCGAATGGCAGGTAGTCGGCGTCACCGACACCTGGCATCCGCTGCCGCGCTACTACCGCTTGATCAATGGCACCGGTGGAAGCTTTGCTGGGTCGGAGCAGATGTTCGTGCCCTTCCAGACGGCCATCCGCCATGAGAAGGACAACGACGGCAACACCAATTGCAGTGGCGACGGCCCGAGCGAGCCTGGTTTCGGCGGCCTGTTGAAATCGGAATGCGATTTTATTCAGTTCTGGTTCGAGGGCAAGTCTGCCGCGGACCAGGCGCGCCTCAAGGATTTCCTGGTCGCCTACGTTACCGACCAGAAAAAACTAGGCCGCTATCCGCGCCCGGTCAACGTGCGCATGGAAAATGTCATGGAATGGATGAAGCACATGCACGTGGTACGCGCCGACTCCAAGCTATCGACGTGGCTCGCGTTTGGCTTCCTGCTCGTGTGCCTGGTCAACACGGTGGGCCTGCTGCTGGCGAAATTTTCAGCTCGCGCCGGAGAAGTCGGCGTTCGGCGCGCACTCGGCGCAACCAAGAGCGAAATCTTCCGGCAGTTCTTGATTGAGGCAGCTGTGGTCGGCCTGGCTGGCGGCCTGCTCGGCTTGTTCCTGAGCCTTGGCGGCCTATGGCTCATCTCGTTGCAGTCCGAAGCCATGGCGACTGTTGCGCATACCGGATGGTCGATGCTCGCTCTCACTGTGGGCTTGTCTGTATTCGCCAGCATCCTCGCCGGACTGCTACCCACCTGGCGCGCTTGCCAGGTCACGCCCGCCCTGCAATTGAAGACCCAGTAGGAGCACGCCATGGAAATCCGTCCGATCCTGTCCTCGCTGTCGCGCAACAAGACCGGCGCGCTGCTGATTGCCGCGCAGGTTGCACTGAGCCTAGCCATCGTTGCCAACGCGCTGTACATCATCCGTGATCGCCTCAGCTTGGCCGCCCGTCCGAGCGGGATTGCCGAGGAGTCGCAGATATTCCAGCTGTTGGTTGCGCCGCTGAAGAAGCGCGACACCTCTGAAGAAAAACTTGCTGCCGAAAAAACCAACGCTGATTTATTGAGGGCCATCCCGGGCGTGGTCTCGGTTGCCGCCAGCAATACCGCGCCGCTCACCAACTCGGGCTGGAACACCGGCTTGGGACTGAAGCCCAGGCAGGAAGATGCAACAGCGCAATCGGCGCTGTATTTCAGCGGCGATTCGCTGGTAAAGACGTTCGGGCTGAAGCTGGTGGAGGGACGGGATTTTGCACCAGGCGAGATTGAGGACGTCGACCCCGACCAGTCGCAGAGCATGGGCCAGGTCGCCATCATGAGCCAGGTGCTGGCCAGAAAAATGTATCCGGGCAGCAGCGCAGTCGGCAAGCGTTTTTACATCGGTGGCAACCCCACGGGCAAGCCGCTGCAGGTCATCGGCGTCGTTGAAACACTGCAGACGCCCTGGGCGGCGGTGGGCGAGGAAGGCGAGATGTCCAGCATACTGGGCATGCGCATGATCGATGACAGCGAGCGCTTCATCGTGCGCGCCGAACCCGGCCAGCGCGACCGCGTCATGAAGGACGCCGAAGCGGCGATTGCCAAAGTCCCCGGGCAGATGGTTGTGTCGGACCAGACCATGGACGCCAACCGGCACCAGCGCTACCGCAACGAGCGCGCCCTGGCCCGCATGCTGGGCACGGTGACCGTGCTGCTGTTGCTGGTGACCGCCAGCGGCATCGTCGGCATGGCCACGCTGTGGGTAAACCAGCGGCGCAAGCAGATCGGCGTGCGCCGGGCTCTGGGTGCGCGTCGGCTGGACATCCTTCGCTACTTCATCACCGAGAACTTCATCCTCACCAGCGGCGGCGTGGTTGCCGGTTTGCTGCTGGCAGTGGGACTCAACCTGCTGCTGGTGAGCCAGCTGGAATTGACCAAACTGCCGCTGGTGTACCTCGCTGTCGGCTCGCTGGTGCTGTGGGTGGTCGGCATCGGTGCGGTGTACGCACCAGCCTGGCGCGCTTCGACCATTTCGCCGGCCATCGCCACGCGGAGCGCATGACGTTACGCTAGGTGTATGTCCAGAGTACTCGTCATCGATGACAACCCCTCAGTCGCCACCGCGCTCGAGGTGTTGCTTTCGCTGCAGGACATTGACACCTTGCGCGCGCTGTCGCCGGCTGAAGGACTGCACCTGCTGGAGCGCAACGACGTCGACCTGGTCGTGCAGGACATGAATTTTTCAGCGGATACCACCTCAGGCGAAGAAGGCGTGGTGTTGTTCCGGGAGATACGCCGGCGCTTTCCGGATTTGCCGGTGATCCTGTTGACGGCATGGACGCACCTGGATGCCGCCGTGGACTTGATCAAGGCCGGCGCCGCCGATTACCTGGCCAAGCCCTGGGACGATCGCAAGCTGGTCACGACGGTCGAGAACCTGGTCGAACTTGGCCAGGTCAATCGCGAGTTGCAAAGACGCCGGCAAAGCGAAACCCGCCAGCGGCGCGAGTTGGAAAAACAATTCGACCTGCGCGGCGTGGTCTGGAACGACCCGGCCACGGAGCGCGTATTGAGCCTGGCCTGCCAAGTCGCGCGCGCCGACGTGCCGGTGCTGATCAGTGGCCCGAACGGCGCGGGCAAGGAACGCATCGCAGATATCATCCAGGCCAATTCATCAGTAAAGAATGGACCATTCGTCACGCTCAATTGCGGCGCGCTGCCGTCGGAGTTGATCGAGGCGGAATTGTTCGGTGCCGATGCCGGTGCCTACACCGGCGCCAGCAAGGCCCGCGAGGGCAAGTTCGAAGCGGCTGACGGCGGCACCTTGTTCCTGGACGAAATCGGCAACCTGCCGCCGGCCGGACAGATGAAACTGTTGCGCGTGCTGGAAACCGGTCGCTTCGAGCGCCTGGGGTCGAACCGCGAGCGTCAGGTGAAAGTGCGCGTGATCAGCGCCACCAACGCCGACCTGGGAGCGATGATTCGCAACGGCAGCTTTCGCGAAGACCTCTTCTATCGGCTCAACCTGATCGAGCTGCGCTTGCCACCGCTCGCCGAACGTCCGGGGGACATCCTGCCGCTCGCTGAACATTTCCGGGGTGCGGGCAAATCGCTGACCGAGGCGGCGCGTGGCGCACTGCTCAAGCATGCGTGGCCGGGCAATGTGCGCGAGCTCAAGAACACCATGCAGCGCGCGAACCTGCTCGCACCTGGGCCGGCGATTGGTGTTGCCGATCTCGGCTTGAGTCCCGCGGGCGGAAGCACGGGCTTGCATGCGGCGGCCGTGATTCCCGCGGCGCACGCGCTGGAAGCCGAGCCTGATCGCACAACAATTGAACAAGCACTGGCGCGCGCGGGTGGCGTGGTGTCGCAGGCGGCCTCCGAACTGTCGTTGAGCCGGCAGGCGCTGTACCGGCGCATGGATCGCCTTGGCATTTCGCGCCCCTGATCATGAGCAAGGCGCGCCCGAGTTTTTCCCTGGGCGCGCGCTATGCCGCGCTCACCTTCGTGCTGGTGGCCGCTGCAGTGCTGCTGACGCTGGCCCTGGA
The DNA here is from genome assembly GCA_043717405.1 of Gammaproteobacteria bacterium. Classification (GTDB taxonomy): domain Bacteria; phylum Pseudomonadota; class Gammaproteobacteria; order Xanthomonadales; family Xanthomonadaceae; genus Arenimonas. The sequence continues at coordinate 3,512 of JAYSXN010000045.1, read as the reverse complement.
GCGCATATTCGCTGACAGTGCGCTGCTTGTCGCGAGCCTGGCGATGCTGCTGCTGTTGCCGCTGGTGGTAGTGGTGATGCGCAGCCAGTTCCGGCCGATGCTCTCGCTGTTCCGCGCGCTGACGGGCACCGTCAGCAGCTATCGCGATGGCGATTTTTCATTCGGCTTGCGCTGGCCCAAGCGCGACGAACTCAGTGACCTGGTGGCTGCGCACAATGAGCTTGGCGACGTGTTGCGCGAGCAGCGACTGCGGCTGGTGCAACGCGAGCTGTTGCTCGACACGATGGTGCAGAACACGCCGGTGGCGATGTTGCTGGTCGCCGATAGCGGGCCGATCGTCTACGCCAACATCGCCGCCCGGCAACTGTTGCACAAGGGCCGCAAGCTTGAAGGCCACGACCTCGAGGAGATCATCAGCCAGGCGGCCTTGCCTTTGCGCGATGCGCTCGATCGCGGCGGTGACGGACTGTTCTCCGTGGGCTCGGATGACGAGGAAGAAATCTATCACCTGGCACGACGCAGTTTTCGCTTGAATGGCCGCGCCCATGAACTGCTCTTGCTGCGACAGATCACGGTCGAGCTGCGCCGTCAGGAAGTGCAGACCTGGAAGAAAGTAATCCGCGTCATCAGCCATGAGTTGAACAACTCGCTGGCGCCAGTGGCGTCGCTCGCGCACTCGGGTAGCGAACTGGTGCGTCGAGGCCAGCATGAAAAACTGCCGACGATATTCGCCACCATCGAGGAGCGCGCGCGACATCTGGAAGGTTTCATCCGCGGCTATGCGCATTTTGCCAAGCTGCCGTTGCCGCGCACCGAAGCCATCGCATGGCCGGTCTTCGTCGCTCGCCTGCACAGCCAGATTCCCTTCGCTATCGATGGCGACCTGCCGACGACTCCAGCGCACTTCGACCTGGCGCAGATGGAGCAGGCGCTGCTGAACCTGTTGAAGAACGCGCACGAGTCTGGCTCACCCGCCGACCATGTGACCCTGCGGGTGCGGCAACTGGCGGGCATGTTGCGCATCGAGGTGATGGATCGCGGCAGCGGAATGACCGATGCGGTGCTGTCGAATGCTTTGGTGCCGTTCTATTCGACCAAGCGCAGCGGCACTGGCTTGGGACTGGCGCTGGCGCGCGAAATTGCCGAGGCGCACGGCGGTCGCATCAGCCTGGGCAACCGCGAGGGTGGTGGGCTGGCGGTGGCGATGGTGTTGACGACTTAGCGCCGCCGCGCCTGCGCTAAGAGTTTGGTTCTCGCAGAGCTTCTTACAGCGTGTGTGCAGGCTATGTCTTCTTGACCGGCCGTATCCATCCAGAGATGGTCTCCTGGCGGCCGCGGGCAATGCTCAGCTCACCTGCGGGCGCATCCCTGGTGATCACCGAGCCGGCAGCGATAGTCGCCATGTTTCCTATCGTGACCGGCGCCACCAGTGCCGAGTTCGAGCCGATGAAGGCGCCGTCGCCGATCACTGTCGTGAATTTGTTTATGCCGTCGTAGTTGCAGGTGATGGTGCCGGCACCAATGTTCACGCCCGTGCCGATCTGCGCGTCGCCCAGGTAGGACAGATGATTGGCCTTGGAGCCGCGGCCGAGGCGCGCCTTCTTTGTTTCCACGAAGTTGCCGATGTGTACGTCTTCGGCCAGTTCGGTGCCGGGGCGCAGGCGGGCGAAAGGCCCAATCGTGCAGGCGCCCTGGGTGATCGCGCCTTCGATGTCGCAATGCGCGTTGACTACCGTCCCGGCGCCAAGCACGACATCCTTCAAGCGGCAGAATGGCCCGACGCGCACGTTATCTCCCAGTTGCACCTCACCTTCGAAAATGACATCCACGTCGATTTCAACTTCACGCCCGACGCTGACCGTGCCGCGCTGGTCGAAGCGCGACGGGTCGGCGAAACGCACGCCTTGTGTGGCCAGCGCGTGCGCGGCGCGGCGCTGGTATGCGCGCTCCAGCGTCGCCAGCTGCCAGCTGTCGTTGGCGCCTTCGGCATCGATGGCGTCCGCAACTCGAACCACCGAAGCGGGTGCGTTTTCGCTTGCAGCCATTGCAAAAATATCGGTCAGGTAATGTTCGCCCTGGCTGTTGGCGTTGCGAAGCAGTGACAGCCATTGTCTCAAGTTGTCGGCCCGCGCCAGAACGATACCGGTATTGATGATGCCGATCTTGCGCTGATCTGCCGTCGCATCCTTTTGCTCGACGATTGCCGTAACGCGGCCATCGCCGTCGAGCAGCAAGCGGCCGTAACCTGTGGGATCGACCGCTTCGGCGGCGAGCACTGACAGCGCCGTGGTTTGCGCCAGCAAGGCGCGCAACGTATCCGGCTGGATCAGCGGCACGTCACCGTACAACACCAGCACGCGCGCTGTGTCGGGAATGTTTTTCATCGCCTGCTGCACGGCGTGGCCGGTGCCCAGTTGCTGCGCCTGCTCGGCCCAGAACAGGTCCTGCTGTCCGGCAAACGCGGCGCGTACCTGGTCGCCACCATGACCGTAAACGATGTGCACGGCAGCCGGATCCAGCGCGCGTGCAGCGGCGATGACATGGGCAAGCATCGGCTGGCCGGCCAGCCGGTGCAGGACCTTCGGCAGCGATGATTTCATCCGCTTGCCCTCGCCCGCGGCAAGGATCACAACGTGCAGCGCTTCGTCCATGGAATGCTCCTTGCCGATCGGTAGTATCGACGGCCGCGTGCCTGGGGGCCAGCCCTGGTCATCCTGCTAACGAGAAACGCCGGCAAAAGCCGGCGTCTTGGGTTGTGCTCCAGGTCGAAAGGAGCGCACTGCGGCCTCGGCGCCTGCTAGTGCTTCAGGTTCTTGCGCAGGCGCTCGATGGCCTGCAACTGCGCCATAGCTTCCGCCAGCTTCGCCTGCGCCTGCGCCACTTCCATGGCCTCGCCGCGGTTGGCCAGCACGCGCTCGGCTTCTTCCTTGGCCTTGACCGCGGCCAGTTCGTCGATGTCCTCGGCGCGCACGGCGGTGTCAGCCAGGATCGAGATGACCTGTGGCTGCACTTCCATGATGCCGCCGGAGACGACGATGTCTACCTTTTCGCCACTGGCGAGGGTTAACACCAGCTTGCCCGGCTTTAGCCGCGTGATCAGCGGGGCGTGCCGCGGCGCGATGCCGAGCTCGCCCATTTCGCCAGTGGCAACGACCATCACCACCTCGCCGTGGAAAATTTCTTCCTCGGCGCTGACGATGTCGCAACGGATGGTGGTGGTCATCGTTGCGGCCTCAGGCTGCCGCGCTCAGCTTCTTGGACTTCTCGATCACGTCCTCGATGCCGCCGACCATGTAGAAGGCCTGCTCCGGGATATGGTCGCACTCGCCATCGCAGATCATCTTGAAGCCGCGGATGGTGTCCTTCAGCGTGACGTACTTGCCGGGCGAGCCGGTGAACACTTCGGCCACGTGGAAGGGCTGCGAGAAAAAACGCTCGATCTTGCGCGCGCGCGACACCGCCTGCTTGTCCTCTTCCGACAGCTCGTCCATGCCGAGGATGGCGATGATGTC
>JAYSXN010000044.1:0-2396 GCA_043717405.1 Gammaproteobacteria bacterium | reverse complement strand
GTCAACCGATGATGAGCAGCGCCGCCTTGCCCGCGCACGCCGGGCTGTGGCTCGCCGGGCTCTGGGGCTTGTACCTGGTCTGGCTGGGCGGCTGGATCGTGCTGCAGAAGCGCGAACCGGTGGCGACCCTGAGCTGGGTGATGTCGCTGGCGCTGCTGCCCTTCCTTGGCCTGCTGATCTACCATCTGCTCGGTCCTCAACGCATCCGGCGGCAGCGACTTCGGCGCCTGCACGCTCGCGCCAAGGTGGAACAGGTCGCCCATGGCGACGGCTCCGGCTCGCAGGCCAGTGCGTTGATGCGCTTGGCCCAGGGCGGCAGCGGCTATCCGCCAAGTTCCTGCCAACAGGCGCAGCTGCTGGTGGGGGGCGCACAGACCTTCGACAGCCTGTTGCTTGCCATCGGCCAGGCGAGCCATCACGTCCACCTGGAATACTACATATTCGACCCGGATCAAACCGGGGTCCGCTTCCGCGAAGCCTTGATCGAGCGCGCGCGCGCGGGCGTGCCAGTGCGCCTGCTGCTGGATGCGCTGGGCTCCTCCGCGGTTTCGCGGCGCTTCCTGGCGCCGCTGCGCGCAGCCGGGGTCGAAGTCGCGTTCTTCCATGGCTTTCGTCTGCATAGGCTGGTCCAGCCGCGGGTCAACCTGCGCTGCCACCGCAAGCTGGCGATCATCGACGGGCAAATCGGCTTCACCGGCGGCATCAACATCTCCGACACCGAGGACGAACGACTAAGCGAAGACGCCTTCCATGACCTGCATCTTCGCCTTGAAGGCGAGGCAGTGCGCTGGCTGCAACTGGCTTTCGCCGAAGACTGGGTTTATGCCACCGGCCGCATCCCGCGCGAGGCCTCGCAGCGCCCGGAATCTGCCGCGCACTGGGCGCCCGGGCCAATCCGCGCGCAAGTGGTGCCCGCAGGCCCCGATTCCCCCTGGGAGGCGATCCATCGGGTGATGATCGCGGCGCTGGAGGGCAGCCGCGAGCGCGCGTGGCTGGCGACGCCGTACTTTGTCCCGAGCGAAGCGGCACGCATGGCGCTGACTTCCGCAGCCTTGCGCGGGGTCGACGTGCGCGTGCTGGTGCCACGGCAAAGCGATTCCTGGCTGGTCACGGCCGCGGCACGTTCCTACTTCGACGAACTCATAGCCGCCGGCGTGCAGGTGTTCGAGTACCCGCGCATGTTGCACAGCAAGGCCCTGCTGGTGGACTCGAGCGTCTGCCTGCTCGGCAGTTCGAACTTCGACAATCGCAGCTTCCGGCTGAACTTCGAGCTGTGCGTATTGCTGGAAGACGCCGGTGTGGCTGCGTCGCTGGATGCGACCTTGTCCAGTGACCTTGCCGCCTCGCAGCGCGTGCCCTCGCCGCACCGCACCGGGTTCGGGCAACGTCTTCTCGAAGCTTCGGCGCGCCTGCTCTCGCCGCTGCTTTAGTGCTGGGCTAGACTGGCGCCGAGCCCATCGAGGTCTGCCCATGCATTGGTTCTATCTGTTGCTTGCCGTGGGCCTGATGCTGGCCGCTGCCAAGGCCGCCGGCTGGCTGGTGGTGGTCCTGCTGATTGCATCGCTGGTGCTGTTCGTGGCGTGGATGCTGGGCTGGGTGAATACGCGTATTTCCAGCGGCGCGCGCAATGACACGCAGATCATCAGCCCAGAGGAACTGCGCCGGCTGCGCGAACAGGCGCAGGCACGCAAGGACGAGACTGCGGCGCCACCGCCGGCCGATCCACCGGCCTGAGCGTCCGCGCGGTACGCATCGCAAAGCCTAAAGCGCAGGCGCCTCGGCGTCGGCTTCAACCCGGTTGCGGCCGGCGCGCTTGGCCCGGTACAGGGCGGCGTCAGCGCGGCGCAGCAGGTTCATCGAATCGCCTTGCAGGGTCGGCACGAAGCCGGCGATGCCGATGCTGATCGTGGTTTCGCCAATATGCTCGTGCATGGCGATGCGGATGTTTTCAGCGCGCCGCTGCGCCTCGTCCTGGTGCACGCCCGGCAGCAGCAGCGCGAATTCCTCGCCGCCGTAACGCGCCAGCAGTTCGCGCTTGGGGTCGTGCAGCGAATGCAGTTGCTGGGCGATCGTGCGCAGCAGGACATCGCCCTCCAGATGCCCGTGGGCGTCGTTGTAGCGCTTGAAGTGATCCACGTCGATCATCAATACCGACAGCGGGCGGCGCTGGTCCAGGCAGCGATACCACTCGCGCTGCAAGCCATTTTCCAGGGCCCGCCGATTGGCAACGCCGGTCAGCGCGTCTTCGGTGGCCAGCTCGGCGAGTTTGCGGTTGACCGCCTCGAGCTCATGCGTGCGCTCGCCGATTCGCGCTTCCAGCTTGCGATTGGTCTCAACGTAGCGCTGCGTGCGCCGACGCACGAACTCCTGCACGAGCGAGGCCACCACGCCGAGCA
>JAYSXN010000043.1:0-2399 GCA_043717405.1 Gammaproteobacteria bacterium | reverse complement strand
GTTTTTCGCAGAACACGTGCTTGCCCGCGCGCAGTGCCGCCAGCACTTGTGCCGCGTGCGCGTTGTGTCGGGTCGCAATCACCACCGTGGCGATACTGGTGTCGGCAAGCACGTGGTCGATGTCCGTGGAGGCTTCGGCGAAGCCATGCTTGCGTCCATGGTGTGCCGCACTGGTTCCGCTACTGCTCACGACCGTCTGCAAGCGCGCGCCGGCTGCCCTGAACGCCGGCATCAGCATGCGGCCGGCGTAGTTGCCGGCGCCGATGAAGGCGACTCCAGCGCCGGCTGGAGCATCGGCCACGGCAGCAAGCGGCAGCGTCCTGCGACCGAGCGCATGCCCGGGGAAGACCGCAGTCGAGGCCCCCGCATAGGTCAGCACGATGCCCAATGAAGGTTCGTTGGAAGCCAGCAGGCGGTACGCGCCAGCGGCGTCACTAAGCGCGAAGCGATGGCTGACCAAGGCGGACACATCCAGCGTGCCCGCAGCCATCATGTCGAGCACGGCTTCGAAGTTGCGTTGCTCGGTCCAGCGCACGTAGCCGATCGGATAGTCCTGTCCGCCCTCCTCGTACGCAGGATCGTAGCGTCCGGGTCCATAGGAACAGCTGACCTGGAAGCTGAGTTCTTTTTCATAGAAGTCAGCGCGCGACAGCTCAAGGCCAGTGACACCAACCAGCACGATGCGGCCGCGCTTGCGGCACATGCGCGCCGCGTGGCTGACGGGATCATTGCTGGTGGTCGAGGCGGTGATGATGACCGCGTCCACGCCACGCCCGCGCGACAAGGCGTGCGCTTGCGCCACCACGTCGGCACCGGCGCTCGCATCGATCACGTCGGCCCCAAAGGAGCGAGCCAGCGCAAGCCGCTGCGCATCAAAATCAATGCCGATCACACGGCAGCCTTGCGCGCGCAACATCTGCACGGTCAGCAGCCCGATCAGCCCCAGGCCGGTGACCGCGACGCATTCGCCCAGTGTCGGGTTGGCGAGCCGGATGCCTTGAAGTCCGATGGCGGCGAGCACGGTGAAGGTGGCCGACTCGTCGGACACCGACGGCGGGATCAGCGCGCACAGGTTGGCCGGCACACGCACGACTTCGGCATGCTTGCCGTTGGAGACCACGCGCGCACCAGCGCTGAAGCCGCTCACGCCCGCGCCTTGCTCGATCACCGTGCCAACATTGCAGTAACCCAGCGCCAGTGGCTGGTCGAGCTTGCTTTGCACGGCTTCAAGCGTGCTGGCAATGCCGTCGGTGCGCATCTTGTCCAGCACCATGCGCACTTTGTCAGGTTGCTGGCGCGCCTTGGCGATCCAGCCAGCCTTACCGAACTCCACCAGCATGCGCTCGGTGCCCGCGGACACCAGCGTGGCGTGCGAACAGATCAGCACATGCCCGCGGCTGGCGCCCGGACACGGCACGTCGGCAATTTCGGTGGAGCCATCACGCAGGCTCTGCAACAGTTGTCTCATTACTGTTTGGAGAGCTTGGAGATGAGGAACCCGCCCATGCCCAGCGGCCCGGTCATGAAACGCGCGAGCGCGTTGGGCATCAGGTTCATCAGCGCGGTCTTGAAGCGACCTGCCGGTAATGGAAACAGATCGGTCTTGGCACCGGTCGTCCAGGTGTCGTCGACGTTGAGCTGCGGAGAGGCGAACTCGCGCCAGCTGCGCCGCGAGTAATAACGGGCGAGCGCGCCGTCGGTGTCTTCCTGGATGGTGCGCGCGAGCGAACGCGACTTGAACAGGCGTCCGTGCCGCAAACCTCCGATCAAACCGCCGCAGATGTAGTAATTCCACCAGCCGCGGTTGTAGACCATGATCACGGCCTTGCCGCCGGGCTTCAGCACGCGGCGCATTTCCTGCAGGATCTTGCGGGTGTTGGAGGAGTGATGGATCACGCCCCAGCTCCAGATGAAGTCGAACGATTCATCGGGAAATTCCAGTGCTTCGGCGTCCATGCGCCGGATGTCGGCGTTGCGCCCAAAGACTTTCATGCGGTTGCGGGTGACGCCTACTGCATAGTCGGTAAGGTCTATTCCGGTATAGGAGCCAGCGCGAGCCGACAGCAGGCCCGCGTGGCTACCCATGCCCACGCCGATTTCAAGCACTTTTTTGTCGGCCAGTTCGGCGAACGGCATCAGCGCTTCGAACGGGGTTTCCTGCCATGGCATGTACGGCCGCACGTTTTCGAAAAAGCGGCGGTCGATTTCATCGTAGAAGGCGCGGCTGCCCTCCTCGTGCGCTATTTCCTGCTTCCAGTCGTAACGCATGGGATTGGATTCCCAGAACGACCGGTTCGCGGCCTGCCACTGCGCGGCTTCCTCAGCGGATTCGGGCAATTTCTCGGGTGCATCGAAGGTCGCCGGAACCGCCTCGGCAAAACGCTGGGATGGAGGCTTGG
>JAYSXN010000416.1:0-2641 GCA_043717405.1 Gammaproteobacteria bacterium | reverse complement strand
CGGCCTGCATCCAATGCGCACCGTCGGCGCGCAACTGGTCGAGAGCCTGCAGGTCCTGCGCGGCCTGGCACGCCAACCAGCCCGCGACGAGGCGCTGGCGCTGTTCGAGCAACTGGAAATGCCGCAGGCCGTGCAGTTGCTGCAGCGCTTTCCACACCAACTGTCCGGCGGCCAGCGGCAACGGGTGGGGCTCGCGCTGGCCTTGTCCGGCAAGCCCAGAGTGTTGATCGCCGACGAGCCAACCTCGGCGCTTGATCCGCGCCTGGCCTCGGAGATTCTCCAGTTGCTCGATCGGCAACGAGCCCTGCGCGACCTGGCCGTGTTGCTGATCAGCCACGACCTGCCACTGGTGCGCCGCCATGCCGACCGGGTGGCTATCCTGCATCGCGGCCTGGTTCTGGAAACCGGCGACATTGAAACGTTGTTCGCGGCGCCGGCCCATGCCTATACGCAAGGGCTGCTCGCCGCCGGTCGCTTGCCGGCGCCGACACCGGGCAAGCTCGGCGCGCCCTTGCTCGTCGTGCAGGGGCTGGCCGTCCGCTATCCCCGCAGCGAGCGCCTGGCGGTAGCCGATGCCAGCTTCAGCCTGCGCCGTGGCGAATGCGTCGCGGTGATCGGTGAGAGCGGTAGCGGCAAGAGCTCCGTGGGACGCGCGCTGCTGCGGCTGTTCCGCCGCGGCGTGCATGGGCGCATCGAATTTGATGGCGTGGAGTTGCTCGGCGCCCGGCGGCAGGCGCTGCAGGCGGTACGCGCGCGCATGGGCGTGGTATTCCAGGACCCATACGCTTCGCTGGACCCGCGCATGCGCATCGTCGATGTGGTCAGCGAACCACTACGCATCGCCGGCGGCATCGAGGCCGCAGAGCGGCGCCGGCACGCAGTGGCGGCATTGGCCGAGGTCGGACTGGACGACAGCACCGTGCTCGACCGCTACCCGCACCAGTTTTCCGGCGGACAGCGGCAGCGCATCGCCATCGCGCGCGCACTGATCAATTCGCCCGACCTGTTGCTTTGCGATGAAGCCGTGTCAGCGCTGGATGCCCATCATCGCGCCGACATCCTCGCCCTCCTGGAAAAACTCAAGCGCGAGCGCGGCCTGGCCTTGCTGTTCATCACCCATGACCTGCAGGCCGCGGCCGCGCTGGCTGAACGCATCATCGTGATGGCCGACGGGCATCTGGTGGACCAAGGCGATGCCGCGACGATCCTCAGCCGGCACCAGCACCAGCCGCCCGACAACAGCCCGGCGCCACGACCTGCGCCAGAAGTCGCTACCACCGGCTTGGGAATTGGTTAACAATCCTCCGATGGCAACCCAGCTGAGCCGAGCCCTCGCGCAAGAGACGGAATCCTTCGTCGATGCGCTGCTCGGCGCGCAGGATATATCGGCACTGGCCTTCATCGCCTCGCGCCAGCTGTCCGCGCTGGGCTTGCAGCAGGTGCAGCTGATCTGGAACCACCTGCCGAGCGATCCGGCCAGCCTGCGCACCTCCACCGATATCCCGCCCACCGCCGAAACCCTGGGCCTGCTGGAATCGGCGCGCCGGCAGGGCGGCAAGATGCAGCTGACCGACCAGAACACCGGCGGCGTGCACATGGTGCAGGTCGTCGCGCAGAACACCGGGCTGTGGGTCGCGCTGTCCGCGCACTTCAATCCTCTGCAGGTGGACGCGTCCTGGACCGAATGCATCGCGCCGCTTTCGGTGCGCAGCCAGTCGCTGCTGTACACACAACGCCTGCAGGTGGACGTCGAACGCCTGGCCAATGCCGAACGCCTGCAGCGCGCGTTGTTCGCCATCAGCGACATCGCCAGCTCCGACCACAGCACCGCCGAGGTGCTGCACGGCCTGCACCAGATCGTCGGCAGCCTGATGTACGCGGAAAACTTCTACATCGTGCGCTTCGATCCGGTGCGCCAGACCATCCGCTTCCTGTACTTCGCCGACAGCCATGATCCGGAAGTGCCCGATCCAGACGACGAACTGGAGCCGCAGGACATGGGCAACAGCCTGACGCTGGCGGTGCTGCGCCATGGCAAGCCGGCGCGCGGCCCGTCACGCAGTCTGCGCGCGGTGTTGATGGCGCCAATGGAGGAAGGGCTGGGTCCCGACAGTGAAGACTGGATGGGCGTGCCGATCGTTGAGGACGGCATCGTCCGCGGCGCCGTTGTCGTGCAGAGCTATGACCCGGCCGTACGGTACAGCGAGGCCGACCAGGCACTGCTGGGCTATGTCGCGCAGCACATCCTCAGCGCATTGTCGCGGCGCGAAGCGCAGGAGGAACTCGAGCGCCGCGTCGAGGCGCGCACGGTCGAGCTTCGTCGGGAAATCCACGAGCGCCAGCGCAGCGAGCAACTGCAGCGCGCGCTATACCGCATCGCTGAGCTGTCCATGGCCAGCGACAGCATGGAAGCCTTCTACGCCTCGGTGCACGAGATCGTCGGCGAGCTGCTGGATGCACGGAACTTCTACATCGCGCTGCTGACCGGCAACGATGATGAACTGGAGTTCCCGTATTCGGTGGATGAGCGCGACCAGAGCCATCCGCGGCGCGCGCTCGGCCGCGGGCTGAGCGAATATGTCTTGCGCTCCGGCGAACCATTGCTGATTGATCGCCAGGGCGTCGCTGCGCTGGAAGCCGC
>JAYSXN010000415.1:0-2690 GCA_043717405.1 Gammaproteobacteria bacterium | reverse complement strand
GGGGAATCGGCGGCGCCGCCGCGGCCGTGCTCGCCTTGGGTGTTGGCTGGCAAATGAAGTATGGCGACACGCGTGCACCGCAGGCTAGCAGCGCCCCGGTATCGATCAGCTCACAAGCCGACGACGAGGCCGGCACAGCAGTCGAGTTCAAGGACGAGCCGCGGGATTTCGAGCATCCGCCGCCGCCTGCCGCGGCCGCGCCTGACGCTGCGGTTGCGCTCAAGCCGGCGATGCGTGCCCAGGCAGAGCGCCACGCAGTAGCGCCCATCGTCATGCCTGCGGCACCTGTGGCATTTCCACAGGAGCCACTGGACGAGCACGTTGCACGCGCGAGGGCCGGCGCTGGAACGGAGCCCTATTCCAGCAGCGCCAAGGCGGTGTCTGGATTGGCCGCCACGTCGTCCATGGCTGAAGCGGCCCCGGCGCCGGCCGACTCGACGGCGCAGGCACCGATGGAAGATTCGGCCAGCGCGCAGGGCAGCCTTGCCAACGCCGACCAGGGCAGCCTGACGCCGGAAAAATGGCTTGCGCGGATACGCGTCCTGCGGGACCGCGGCCACGTCGAAGCAGCCAGGACGCGCCTGCTTGAATTCCACCGCCGCTATCCGCACGCGGTCGTGCCGGCCGACCTGGCACCGCTGTTGAACCACTGATGCCCATCGACGCGGCCACGCCGCCACGCCAGCGGCTGATTTCATTGCGCGGCCTGTTGCCGTTCGTGCGTCCGCACCGGCGCCTGCTCGTCGGCTGGCTGTCTGCGCTCGCCGTCTCCTCGTCGGCCACCTTGTTTTTTCCGTATGCATTTCGGCAGATGGTCGACCAGGGCTTTGCCAAGGGCACCTCGGTAGACCGCTGGTTCCTCTTGCTGTTTGCCGTGGCGGTGGTGCTGGCGCTCGCGACGGCAGTGCGCTTCTACTGCGTGGCTTTGCTTGGCGAGCGCGTCATCGCCGACCTGCGCCGCAGCCTGTACGGCCACCTGCTGTCGCTGGACCAGAGTTTCTTCGAGCGCACGCGCAGCGGCGAACTGCTGTCGCGCCTGGCTGCCGATGCCGAACTGTTGCGCAGCGTTGTCGGCGCAACCATGTCCATCGCCTTGCGAAGCGGCATCACCGTCATCGGCAGCGCGGTCATGCTCGCGGTTACCAGCCCGCGACTGGCCGGCATGGCGATGATCGGCATACCGCTGATCGTCCTGCCGATCGCGCTGTCGGGCCGGCGCGTCCGCGGCGCGGCCAAGGACAGCCAGGATCGTGTGGCCGACGCCAATGCCCGTGCCGGCGAAACCTTCAACGCCATGCACACGGTGCAAAGCTATGCCCGCGAACCCTACGAGCGCGAGCGGTTTTCTGGTGCCGTGCAATTGTCGCTGGCGGCCGCGCGCAAGCGGATCAGGATGCAGTCGCTGTTGACTGCCAGCATCATCATGCTGGTATTCGGCGCGATTACCGCGGTACTTTGGCTGGGCGCGAAGGACGTGATTGCCGGCACCATGAGCGCCGGTACGCTCGTCCAATTCATTTTCTACGCCGTCATCGGCGCCGGCTCGGTTGGTGCGCTGACCGAAGTCTGGAGTGAGATGCAACGAGCCAGCGGCGGCATGGCGCGCATCAATGAACTGCTCGAAGAAACATCACAACTGCCGCGCCCCGCGACGCCGGTTCCGATGCCAACGCCACTGCGCGGCGAGCTGCGCATCGACAACGTCCGCTTCAACTACCCTACCCGTCCGGACAGCAGCGCCTTGTCCGATTTCAGCCTGCACGTCGCGCCAGGTGAAACGGTGGCGTTGGTCGGACCTTCGGGTGCGGGCAAGAGTACGGTGTTCCAGTTGCTGCTTCGCTTCCATGACCCGCAGGAAGGTCGCGTGCTGCTCGACGGCATCGACTTGCGCAACCTCGATCTCACGCAACTGCGCCACTCCATCGCGCTGGTACCGCAGGACCCGGTTATCTTCGGGACAACTGCACGCGAAAACCTGCGCTACGGCAAGCTCGATGCCAGTGAAGAACAAGTCCTGGCGGCAGCGCGCAGCGCCGAGGCCCATGACTTCATCGAACAATTGCCCGGTGGTTACGACAGCGAACTGGGTGAACATGGCGCGCGCTTGTCGGGCGGCCAGCAGCAGCGCCTGGCGATCGCGCGCGCGTTGTTGAAGGATGCGCCGATCCTGTTGCTCGACGAGGCCACCTCCGCGCTCGATGCACAAAGTGAACGCGCGGTGCAGCAAGCGCTGGAGCGCCTGATGGCCGGGCGTACCACGCTGGTTATCGCTCATCGACTGGCGACCGTACTCAAGGCCGACCGCATCGTGGTCATGGAACATGGCCGCGTCGTAGCGCAGGGAACGCATGCGCAGCTGATGGAACAAAAGGGGCTTTACGCGGAATTGGCGCGGCTGCAGTTCAACCACTGAGCCGCGCTGCAATCAGGCCTCTATGAAGCGAACGCGCCGGGTAATGGAGCAGGTCAGCTCGTAACTGATGGTGCCGGCGGCGGCAGCAACTTGCTCCACCGGCAAGGCCTCACCCCAAAGCGTTACCGGATCGCCGACGCGGGCCGCGGGCAGGCCACGCAGGTCCAGGGTCATCAGATCCATCGATACCCGACCGATCAGTGGCACGCGCACGCCACGGATCAGAACCGGCGTTCCAGCGGGCGCGGCGCGCGGATAGCCGTCGCCATAACCGATG
>JAYSXN010000414.1:0-2692 GCA_043717405.1 Gammaproteobacteria bacterium | reverse complement strand
TGGCGTTGATGTTGACGTCGCGCTTGCCCGGCACCAGCACGCGCTGGCCGGGCCCATGACCCTGCACTTCCGCCGAGGGTGATTCGACTCGAAGGTATTCGCAGGGCAGGCGGAAGCGCGAGCCGTCGTCGAAAGCCACCTCGAGCACATGCGAGGCACGGTGCAGCACGATCTCGACCGCCTTCATGCGCGCTTGCGCCGCGCCCGCGGGTGCGCGGCGTCGTAGACCTTGGCCAGGTGCTGGAAATCCAGGTGCGTGTATATCTGCGTGGTAGCGATGTCGGCGTGGCCGAGCAGTTCCTGCACGCCGCGCAGATCGCCCGATGACTCCAGCACATGGCTGGCAAAGCTGTGCCGCAGCAGGTGCGGATGCACTCGCTTCCAGATGCCTTGCTGCTGCGCCAATATGCGCAGCCGCAATTGCACGGCGCGCGGCGTGATGGTGGCGCCCCTGCGCCCCGGGAAAACCGCGGCAGTGGCAGCCGTGGCGCCCTGCGCCTGCCACTGCGCCAGCGCCGCGCGCGCGTGGCTGCCCACCGGGACGACGCGAGTCTTGCCGCCCTTGCCGTCGACGCGCACGAGTCCACCCGCCAGATCAAGCGCGCCCCAGCGCAAGCTGCACAACTCCGACAGGCGCAGCCCGGAGGAATAGAACAATTCCAGCATGGCGCGGTCGCGTACGCCGATGGCGGTGTCGGTCCCGACTTCGACCAGCTGCGTCATTTCCTCGGCATCGAGCACTTGCGGCAGTTTGCGCGCGGCTTTGGGTGCGCGCAGGCCGGTAGCGGGATTGCCGGTTAGCTCGCCCTGGCGCAACAGCTGCTGGAAAAAACTGCGCAGTGCCGACAGCCGTCGCTGCAGGCTCTTCGGCGACAAGCCGCGGCGATGCTCGCATGCGATGAAGCTACGCAGGTGCTCGCCATGCAGGCGGGTGAATTCCGGCAGCTCGCCAGAGTGCATCCACGCCACCAGCGCCAGCAAGTCGCGCCGGTAATTATCAACGGTGTTCACCGATAGCTGGCGTTCGACGGTGAGGTGGCGCAAATAGCGTTCGACGCGCTCCTGCAGCGCGACAGTACCTACCGCCGGCGGCTTGGTCTGTGCGCAAGCCGGCGTGCCCATCGGCGGATCAGGGCTTGGCGAAGCGCGCAAGCGCGGTGACGAAGGTTTCTCCCATCAAGCGGAGGAACACTGTGCCCATGCCCGGGAAAAAACGGTTGCCGTCGCTGCTGCCTACCGCGATCAGCCCTACGCCGGGCATGGGAATCAACGCCACTGATTGGGCGTTGGCCTGGTCGTCGCCGAACAGCAGCGGCATTTTGTCCGGATTGAGCCGTCCGCAGATGGGTTCGCTCGAGGCCAGGCAATCGCGGAACGGCACCAGCCGCTTGTCACGACCCGACAGGATTTGCAGCCAGTCCGGCGTCAGGTCGGCGATGGCATTGAACAGAACCACGCGCACTGCGTCGCCGGCAAAATCCTCCCCGAGGCAGGCCACCATCGCGCGCACGGTGTCTGCGGCGTTGTCGGCGCGCATCAGGGCCAGGGCCAACTGGTGGGTGCGAAGAGTCAGGCGCTCGTTGTCCTGGGCGTTGGCATACAGATCGGTCAGGCGGCGGGTGAGTTCGCGATTCTTGTCGCGCAACACCTCGAGCTGGTAACTGGCCAGGGACGCCGCAGGACCTTCCTCGCGAGGCACCACCAGCGACAAGGTCAGGTCCGGATAATTGGCCAGGAAACGCGGATGCCGGCGCAGCCAGACCGCAACTTCGTGCGCGCTGAGCCGCTCTTTTTTTTCTTCGATCATTACAGCCATTCCCCTTCGTAAACGAATGTCGCCGGCCCAGCCATGACCACCGGCGCGGAATCACCGGGCCAGTCGATGAGCAGCGTACCTCCGGGCAAGGCGACGCGGCAGTGCCGATCGGCGCGCCCCTGTCGAACCAGGATGGCCACTGCAGCGCAGGCGCCGCTGCCGCAAGCCAGGGTCTCGCCTACGCCGCGTTCAAGCACCCGCAAAGCGATGCTGCTGGATGAAAGTATTTGCGCGAAGCCAACGTTGACGCCCTCGCGAAACGATCCGGAATCCTGCAGGGCGCGCCCCAGCCGCTCAACCGGCGCCCGCGCAAGATCATCGACGACCAGCAATGCGTGCGGATTGCCCATGGATACCGCGCCAAATACAGTTGTTTCGCCATCGAGCCTGCGCTCGTAACTTGCACAGGCAGCTGCCTCGTCGAGGCCGATCGACGTGGGCGCGAAATCAGGAACGCCCATGGCGAGCGAAAACCCAGCATCCGATTGCCGCCGTACCTCGATCAGGCCCGCGGGACTGTCGAGCCGGAAGCAGTCGCCAAGCGCGCTGCCATCCCGCACGAGCCACGCCGCGACGCAGCGGGCGCCATTACCGCATTGCTCGGCAGCGCTGCCGTCCTGGTTCCAGATGCGATAGGCTGCGACACAATCGGCGCGCGCGCTGGTTTCGATGGTGAGCAACTGGTCAAAGCCGATGCCCCGGTGGCGGTCGGCCAGCTCGCGCACGCGCGCCGAATCCGGCGGCGTTTGGCCACTACGCAGGTCGATCAAGGCAAAATCGTTGCCGGCGCCGTGCATCTTGGAAAAACGCAGCGACATCCGGACCGGATCAGTGCCCGGCAGGGGTAACCGTGGTTGGCCTTGGCTTGATCAGGTC
>JAYSXN010000413.1:0-7990 GCA_043717405.1 Gammaproteobacteria bacterium | reverse complement strand
CTGACCACGCGCGTGTTTGGCGTACGCCTGGTCGAGCGCCACGACGTGGACACCTGGCATCCCGACGTGCAGTTCTTCGATGTGCTCGATGCCGACGGCAGCGTGCGCGCCGGCGTCTACCTGGACAACTTCAGCCGCCCCGGCAAGCGCGGTGGCGCCTGGATGGATGTGTGCCGCGCACCGCTTGCCGAGGCCGACGGCCGGCAGCCGCCCATTGCTTTCCTGACCTGCAATTTCGCCGCGCCCGACAGCAGCGGCGCGCGACCGGCCTTGCTCACGCACAACGAGGTGCTGACTTTATTCCATGAATTCGGGCACGGACTGCATCATCTGCTGACCGACGTGGCCTGGCCCAGCGTGGGCGGCATCAGCGGCGTGGAATGGGATGCGGTCGAGTTGCCGAGCCAGTTCATGGAAAACTTCGCCTGGCAGCGTGAAGCGCTGGATCAGTTCGCCCGGCACTACCAGACCGGTGAGGTGCTGCCGCCCGCGTTGTTCGACAAGATGCTCGCAGCGCGGCATTTCCACGCCGGTTTGTTTTTGGTGCGGCAACTGGAATTTGCCCTGTTCGATTTCCGCCTGCACCATGAATTCGATCCGGCCGTCGGGGCGCGCACGCTGGAAGTGCTCGGCCAGGTGCGCGAGGAAGTCGCGGTGCTGATGCCGCCGGAATGGCATCGCTTCCCGCACGCGTTCACGCATATCTTCAGTGGCGGCTACTCGGCCGGTTACTACAGCTACCTGTGGGCCGAAGTGCTCAGCGCCGATGCTTTTGCCGCGTTCGAGGAAAACGGTTTGTTCGATGCCGCGACCGGTGCGCGTTATCGGCGCGAGATCCTCAGCGTCGGCGGCTCACGGCCGGCGCTGGAAAGCTTCATCGCCTTCCGTGGCCGCGAACCGCAACCGGACGCGTTGCTGCGCAGCCATGGATTGCTTGGTTAAGCTAAGTCAGCGCGCCTGGAAAAACTCGGCGAACGCGGCGCTGACCCGAGCCACGCCCGCGTCGTCTATATCCAGGTGCATGACCAGGCGTGTCGCATTGCCGCGGAATACCAGGCGGATGCCCCGTGCCAGCAGATGCGCGTCCAGCGCCACGACGTTTCCAGGCGCAACCGTGACGAAGACCATGTTGGTGTGCGGGCCGTCGACCTGCAGCTGTGGCAATTCCGCCAGCGCCAGCGCCAACTGCGCGGCACGGCGATGATCATCGCCAAGGCGCGCGACATTGAAATCCAGCGCATGGCCGGCCATCGCCGCCAATTGCCCAGCCTGGCGCCAGCCGCCGCCAAGCACTTTCCGCCAGCGCCGCGCGCGCGCGATCAATGGCTCCGAGCCCAGCAGCATGGAGCCGACCGGTGCGCCCAAGCCCTTTGAAAAACACACCGATACGCTGTCGAACGGCGCGGTGATCGCCGCGGCGGGAATGCCCTGCGCGACTGCGGCGTTGAACAGACGGGCACCATCCAGGTGATAACCCAAGCCGTGACTCCGCGCGACAGCGCCGGCTTCCGCCAGGTAGGCCTGCGGCAACACGCGCCCGGCCCAGGTGTTCTCGAGTGCCAGCAAACGGCTGCGCGCGAAATGCGCATCGCCCAGGGGCTTCACCGATTTCTCGATCAGCTCCAGCGGCAGCGTGCCATCGCTGGACTGCGCAATGGGCTGCGGTTGAATGGAGCCGAGGACCGCTGCGCCGCCGCCTTCGAACTTGTAGGTATGCGCTTCGCTGCCGACCAGGTATTCATCGCCACGTTCGCAGTGCGCCATCAGTGCCAGCAGGTTCGATTGCGTGCCGCTTGGCACGAACAGGCCCGACGCGAAGCCAAGCTCCGCCGCCAGCCGCTCCTGCAGTGCGTTGACGCTGGGATCCTCGCCCATCACGTCATCGCCCACCGGCACGTGCAGGCCGGCCTCGCGCATGGCCGCACTCGGGCGCGTCACGGTGTCGCTGCGCAGATCTACCCAATCCATGGCCATGGCATCACAGTTTGTTTGCGGGCGCCCATGATGCCATTGGAAGCGGCTAGCATTCGCCCATGAAGATCGCCAGCTGGAACGTCAATTCGCTCAACGTGCGCATGCCGCACCTGCAACAGTGGCTGCGGCTGCAGGCGCCGGACGTGCTGGCCTTGCAGGAAACCAAGATTGAGGACAGCCGCTTCCCGGACACCGAGCTGATCCAGATGGGCTATCGCAGCGTGTTCTGCGGCCAGAAGACCTACAACGGCGTGGCCATCCTCAGCCGCGAAAGCGCGCGCGACGTGCAAATGGGCATCCCCGGTTTCGCCGACGAGCAGCAGCGGGTGATCGCAGCCACCGTTGGCGGCGTGCGCATCGTCAACCTGTACGTGGTCAATGGCCAGGCGGTGGGTTGCGACAAATATGCCTACAAGCTGCGCTGGCTCGAGGCGGTGCACGACTGGCTGACGGGGGAATTGCAGCGTCATCCCGACCTGGTAGTGCTCGGCGACTTCAACATCGCGCCGGAGGATCGCGACGTGCACGACCCGCTGCGCTGGGATGACCAGATGATCCTGAGTTCAAGCGCGGAACGGGCCGCGTTGCAGCGATTGCAGGGCCTGGGACTGCACGACAGTTTTCGCCTGCACAACGCCGACGGCGGGCAGTTCAGCTGGTGGGACTATCGCGCTGGTGGGTATCGGCGCAACCACGGTCTGCGCATCGACCTGGTGCTGGTCAGCGACGCACTACGCGCGCGCGCGGTGGCCGCGAATATCGACCGCGAGCCGCGGCTATGGGACCGGCCGAGCGATCACGCGCCCGTGTGGGTGGAAATTGCCGACGCCTGAAACCGTCCTGGGTGCGGTTTCCGAGTCGCTCAATCGTTGCTGTTGCCCCGCGTGTCGTTGCATGGCGGCAACTGTCTGCGCGCCAAACAGCGACTCGTGCGCCTGCCAGCTGTCGACATCGCTAACGTCGCGCCAGTTGGAGGTGAGGATTCCCAGCGAGGCACTGCGCGTCAGCGAACCGTGCGTGCCGGCGCGACCGCGCATCATCGCCAGCGCGCGCACGGAACGAAAGCCGGCCTCGCGGCCGTCAGCCAGCGACAGCAGGATCGGTGTTGGCTGCTGCACCGCACCGTGGAAGGCAAGCCAGATGCGTTGCAAGGGATCCGGGAAGTGGGCGTCGAGCGTGTCTCGGAAGATCGCTGTTTCCGGGTACACCACAGTCACCGGCGCGGCCCGCCCCTGCAGCAAGCGCAGCGGATCGCCACGATGGACTGCATAGACATAGGATTTCTCAACGCTGTCCAGCGCCGGGCTGATATCGGCCTCGCCGCCATCGGCTGACAACACCGTGATCCGGTTGCCGCGATCAAATACCGCGAGTTCAACGCCGTCGGTGCCGGCCAGGCAGTGGGCGACGGTTTCAACCGCCGCCGGCTGCGCATTGATCGCGACCGAACCGATGATGCCGGCCAGCGAATAGGCCGCCTGGTCCGGACGCTCTATGCGCGGACTGCGCTGGAGCCACAGCTGCGCAGCTGCGCGCCGAGATCGACGTTGCGGCCCTTGCGCAAGGTCGAGCCATGGTCGGAGACCAGGTCGATCAACAGCTCCCGGCCTGTGCGCGCGCGCACATCAGCCTGCAGCTGTGTCAGGTAGCGGTCTAGTTGCACCAGCAGGCGCGTGGCGCCGCGCTCACCTTCGACGTGCAGCACCGCATCACTGCCTTCCAGATAGGCCAGGAAAGTCTGTTTGTCGCTAGCGAGTACCTGCTTGCGGATCTGGCGAAGGTCGTGCAGCGACATGTGATAGCTGGCCAGGTAACCGATCATGCGGTGCACGCTGGAATGGTGGGCGGAATCGGCCGGCAGGTTGGAGTGTGCCTTGCCGGACAGCGACATCAGCGT
Organism: Gammaproteobacteria bacterium; assembly: GCA_043717405.1. GTDB lineage: Bacteria > Pseudomonadota > Gammaproteobacteria > Xanthomonadales > Xanthomonadaceae > Arenimonas. Next base: position 4,119 of record JAYSXN010000413.1, on the reverse strand, counting down.
ATTGCCGACGACCTGGTTGGTAGCCGCATCGAAACGCATCACCTGGTAACCCTGCGGTGGCTGGTTGCCGCCGATCGCCGAAAACGACACATCCGACAGCGATGGAAACGTCGAGACCATGCGCGCGACTGGACGGAAGTTCGCGAACAGCCCGCGCGCCTGCAGCTTGGCGAACAGGTCGTGCGGCACGCCATCCACGGCCAGCACCAGACGCACGGGCAGCTGTTGCACGCCGGTGTTGCTGGTTTCGCCCGCATTGCCCGCCGCGGACGCTGCCGCGGCGCAAACCGTGCTGGCGGACGACAGCAGCGCCAATTCCACTAGCACGATGGTGGCGACACGGGTCAGGTGCTTGAAAGGCATGGATGGCTCCGTCAAATCCGCAGCCGTGCTTTGGCTCGGCCTGCGCAAGGTCGGCATGTTACCGCCGCCAGTCGATCTGCCGGCCGGACTGCGCCACTTTGATCAGCCGGCGCTAACGGCCGGTTCACCCGCGGCCGTGAACACACCTTCCAGTTCCACCGAAAGCTCCCGCCGGCAGACGTCACCGTGCAGGTACAGCACGCGCCCTGGTGGCAAGTCGGACGCGGCAACAATGCCTTGCGCCTGGGCCAGGTCGCCCGGGTGTCGCAGGTAAATTCGCAGCGCTTCGCAGTCGCGCATGGTGAACGGCCGTCCCGCTTGCCGGCAGCCTTCGGCCAACAAGGCATCCAGGTTGACCAGGCTCTCCTGCAGCTGCGCACCGACATCGCCTTCGTGCCGGGAAACATGGCCGACGATACTCGCCGTACCCGAAGCCAGCAGCCGGGGCGTGCTGCTGTCGGCATCGAGCAACGCGCCACGCGAAAACCCGGGCGATACCGGCCCGAATTCCCGTGGATAACGCCAGGCCGGGGTCTGTCGCGGATTTTCCAGGGCTATGGCCGGCGCCCGTGCGCACAGTGCGATGACTTGCAGGCAACCGGTTTGCCGGCTGGCGCCGATGGCCGTGGCCGCTGGCGGCGGATCGTTGAAGCGCCCATCCACGCCGCGGGCGCGTCCTACGCAGAAGCGCCGGTAGCGCTCGCGGTCGCCGTCGCCGTCATTGATGGACGAAAAATAATTCCAGATGCGCAGCAAAAACGGATGCGCGGACGGGCGCACGCAGGTCAGCAAACGCTGGTAGGCGAGGCATGCGGCCGCTTCGATGTCGCCGGCGTCCTCGGCGATAGTGACCGCGGCCATCGAATAGTGACCGCCATGCACCCAGGCCGCGCCGCAGGTTTCCGCGGACTCGTGCAGCGCACCGGCAAACCAGTTTTCGTTGCCGCCAGGGCCCGCCAGACGTGCGCAGGGTACTGCCAGCGGATTGTTGTGGCAGTCCTGGTCGAAGTTGAAACTGAGCAACGCCTGCTCGTGCCCGGCGTGGGCGATGCGCAGCCGGGATGAGGCGTCGGTCGGGGTATTCATTGCGTGCCGGCATTATGCCACCAGCCCAGCGGCTATCATGGCGCGTCATCCGCAGCGCGCCGGGCCATGGATCAACTTGCTGAAGTCGAAGCCTACCTGCGCGGCCTGCAGGATCGGCTGTGCACGCAGCTCGCGCAGGCCGACGGCGGCGCGGCCTTCACCGAAGAATCGTGGCTGCGGGCTGAAGGCGGCGGCGGACGCTCGCGCGTCCTGAAGAATGGTGCGGTGTTCGAGCAGGCCGGCGTGGGTTATTCCGACGTCAGCGGTGCGTCCCTGCCGCCGTCGGCGAGCGCGCACCGGCCCGAGTTGGCCGGAGCCAGCTGGCGCGCGCTGGGCGTATCGATCGTGGTGCACCCGAACAATCCGCACGTACCCACCAGCCATGCCAACGTGCGCTATTTCCAGGCGCAACCGCCGCAAGGTGATCCGGTGTGGTGGTTTGGCGGCGGCTTCGACCTGACCCCGTTCTACCCGGTGCACGAGGATGTCCTGCAATGGCATCGCGTCGCCCGCGATTTATGCGCGCCCTTTGGTGACCAGCGTTATGCCGAGCACAAGGCCTGGTGTGATCGCTATTTCGTGGTCAGGCATCGCGACGAAGCGCGAGGCGTGGGCGGGTTGTTCTTCGATGACCTCAACCAGGATGGCTTCAGCCGTTGCTTCGCCTACCAGCGCGCGGTCGGGGATGGCTATTTGCAGGCGTACCTGCCGATCGTTGCCGCACGCAGCGGGCAGCCATACGGCGAACGCGAGCGCGAGTTCCAGCTGTACCGGCGCGGCCGTTACGTCGAGTTCAACCTGGTCTGGGACCGCGGCACGCTGTTCGGGCTGCAATCGGGCGGACGCAGCGAGAGCATCCTGATGAGCCTGCCGCCGCGGGTGCGCTTCGAGGTGGGCTATACGCCGGAACCGGGCAGCGCCGAGGCGGCGCTGGCTGATTACCTGCGGCCGCGCGATTGGCTTGGGGAGTCGACATGACGCGAGGCTTGCGCGCATAAAAAACCCCGCAAGCCAGGGGAAGCTTGCGGGGCCGGGGTTTGAGACAAGAACTGGGGAGAGTCCTTGCCTCGCTGGATCACTCAGGGGAGGGAGTGAGTCCAATCGACGGACGTTGCATCCGTCGCCAACAGTTGACCATCACTGGCATTAGGAGTTCGTGAATATTGGGAAAGGGCGACATACAAGTTCATCTGACGTTTACCAAACGCGTCGGCCGGTGACGCAAGTCACATTTCGACGGCGTGCCACTTCAATGCGCCTGGTCCCAGTTGTTGCCGACTCCTACGTCGACCAGCAAGGGCACGCGAAGTTCCGCTGCGGCTTCCATGCATGACTTGACCTGAACCAGCAGCGTTTCGGTGTAGTCCTGGTCTACCTCGAACACCAGTTCGTCGTGCACCTGCATCAGCATCAGCGCACGATTCTGGCCCTGCTCCTGCAGCCAGCCATCCACGGAAATCATCGCCCGCTTGATGATGTCGGCAGCAGTGCCTTGCATCGGCGCGTTGATCGCGGCTCGCTCCGCACCGGCGCGCTGGCCCTGGTTGCGCGAGCGGATTTCAGGCAGGTACAGGCGGCGGCCGAACACGGTTTCGACATAGCCGTCCTCGCGTGCCTGGCTGCGGATGCGCTCCATGAAGTCGCGCACGCCGGAGAAGCGGGAGAAATACAGCGCAATGTAATCCTGGGCCTCGCCTCGCCCGATGCCGAGCTGCCGGGCGAGACCGAATGCGCTCATGCCGTACATCAGCCCGAAGTTGATGGCCTTGGCGGCGCGCCGTTGGTCGCCGCTGACTTCATCCAATGACACCGCGAACACTTCCGCGGCCGTGGCGCGATGGACGTCCAGACCCGCGGCGAAGGCCTGCACCAGACCAGGATCCTCGGACAGGTGCGCCATGATGCGCAGTTCGATCTGCGAGTAGTCGCAGGCGACGATGTTCCGCCCGGGTGGCGCCACGAAAGCCTGGCGGATGCGCCGGCCGTCCTCGCTGCGGATCGGGATGTTCTGCAGGTTTGGTTCACTCGAGCTCAACCGGCCGGTCGCCGCGCCAGCCTGGTGATAGCTGGTGTGCACGCGGCCGGTGTCCGGATTCAACATCAGCGGCAGCTTGTCGGTGTAGGTGCTGCGCAGTTTGCCGAGGCCGCGATGCTCGAGGATCAACCGTGGCAACTCGTGCAGGTCGGCGATGGCCTCCAGCGCTTCTTCATTGGTCGACGGTGAACCGCCAGGCGTCTTCACCAGCGCCGGCAACTTCAACTCGTCAAACAGAAGCGCGCCCAATTGCTTGGTCGAGTCCAGGTTGAACATGCGGCCGGCGAGTTGATGGGCGTGCTGCTGGGCAAGCAGCATGCGTCGCGACAGGTCCGCGCTTTGCCGGCGTAATTCGTCCATGTCGATGGACACACCGTTGGCTTCCATGCGCTGCAGCACAGGCACCAGCGGCATCTCTATCTCGCGGTAAACCCGCTGCAGGGCTGGCTCGACGGCCAGGCGCGCCGACAGGACATTGTGCAGGCGCAAGGTGATATCGGCGTCCTCGGCGGCGTAGGCCGTGGCTGCCTCCAACGCTACGCTTGCAAAAGGAATCTGCCGCGCGCCCTTGCCGGCGACGTCTTCATAGCGCAGCGTTGAATAGCCAAGGTAACGTGCCGCCAGCGAATCCATGT